>JAUQPZ010000038.1 GCA_030550155.1 Thermoproteota archaeon | reverse complement strand
TGAACCACGTAGAAATATATTCGCGCCCCCAAAATCGGCCCATTCTTTATTCGCCGAGTAAGAAAACCCTGACTGCCGCAGGCGGGACAGATGAAATCACTCCTTTTCCGAGGCACCCCCCTCGCACCCTCCTCAATTGTAGATACGCCATACCTACAATTTAAACCTCTCGCCACCGCAAAACACTTATAGATAAACCCTCGGCAACAACCCCGAAAGAGGCCTACAAATCTATACGAAATATATACGAATGACTATACACCCACCATCTTTATATAATATGGGCCGCACGCCCCCAAGATGGTTGAAGTGCAGATACTGTCCTTTTTGCTTTAGGGCTTAAGAAGCTCGAGCCTGTAAGTTAACAGGCCGGTCCTCAAGGATATGTGGATAAAGCCTTCCTCGGCGGAGGCCCTCAAAACCTCGCCCGCGTCTGTGCCGTGGCCTGCCATTCTGGTTTTTATTGGCTCAAAGATGAAGAGCCGGGCGCCGCTTTTCAATTTCTCCCACGCCATTCTTAAGGATTCGCGCTTTTTCTCGAAGTGGTGGAGGCTGAAGAACATGAGGGCCACGTCGATGGTGCCCGGGTTTAGCTGATTGATTCTCCACGCATCCGTCAGGATGGTTGTCAGATTCTTGAGGCCCCTCCTCTCGGCCTTCCTCTTCAGCCTTGAGAGCTTTCCTCCATCGTTGTCAAGCGCGTAAATATGCCCTGCTTGCCCAACAACCTCCGCCGCAGGTATCGCGATATATCCTGATCCACAGCCAATGTCTAGCAGAGTCGCGCCAGCCCTGACGCCCATCTCTTCTAAGACCCTGTAGGGGTCATGTATCAGCGGCCTTAACGGGTTCTCAAGTGCCATCATCTCCAACGACCTTGAGAACAGGGAGTAGGGGCTCGTCAACCTCATATCACTTACAAGCCGGAACGGGTAATTAATTCCTTACTCACCGGTGCGCCCTGAGAGTAGATTCTTGCAGCTGCATCGATAGACTGCTCATCACTATCCCTCCACATATGCGCCACCGACCATAGACATTCACCTCGGTAAGTGCTGTTTGGCTATATTTTGAAACTTAGTTTCGCGTTACCTAGGCTGAGGGCTCCTCTTCGCTCTGCGCGTCTTATGGCATTATTCATTATCATTGCTGATGTTGAATAAGTTGGCGCACTCTCCGTTAGCTTTGAGAACGCTGCTCATGCAACAAGGCTCCTACCCTTAAATTTTGAGAATGATTTTATAATAAGGAATCCCTATTCGCGGTGACTCAAGCATGTCCTCGCCCTCTCTAAGATATGCTTGGTTTGTTGCAGTCATCCTCTTCATATTTCAGTCCCTCCACAGTGCCGATATCTACGTTATCTCCGTCGTTTTCCCACAAATCCTAGATGAGTTCCAGATCACTTACGTCCTCGGCGGCGCGTTGGTAACGGCTACCACTGTCTTATCTGTGGTGTTCTTCCCCGTTTGGGGGTATCTCTTTGACAGGTATTCGAGGAGACTGCTCATAAGCATTACAGGCATTATTTGGGGAGCCACTACGTGGCTTAATACTCTGCCGCGAAGCTTTCTTGGCTTCTTCGTGACGAGGACACTGACCGGGATAGACAATACCCCGCCGTCTGGAATAGTGAGCCTGATAAGCGACTATTTCCCGCCGATAAAGAGGGGTAAACCCCTCGGGCTAATCGGGGCCACGGGAGCCGCTGGGGCGTTGATAGGGACGGTTATAGGTGTCTTGATAGGTTATGCGTATGGCTGGCGATACCTCTTCCTAGTTACGGGCGGCTTAGGCATATTGACGGCGCTCACGGTATTTTTTACTGTAAAGGATGTTCCGAGAGGGAGCTCCGAGCCCGAGCTCTCAGGGCTGAGGATAAGAGAGGAGCTATACAGGATAAGGTTTAGAGACATTTTCGGCCTGGTTAAGAAGTCATCCATGCTATTTCTCTGCTTACAAGGGTTCTTCGGCGTATTTCCGTGGATAACGCTACAGACGTGGGCCTTCACTTACATGCTTAGAGAGAGGATGTTCAGTGAGACTCTTGCCTTAGTTGCTATGTTGATCTGGCTGATCACCATGATTCTCGGGAACTTTGCCGGCGGGGCAATTGGCGACGCACTCTTCTCAAGGACCGTCAGGGGCCGTGCGATAGTGGGCGCGATGGTGGTGTTTCTATCAGCATTATTCATTTACATAACACTTTCCTGGCCCGTCGAGGATATCGCTGGCTTCATAGTTCTGGGAACGATCACGTCTTTCGTTCTGCCTATGGCCGGGCCAAACGTGGTAGCCTCTGTCATGGACACAGTCAAGCCTGAGGCGAGGAGCTCTGCAGCGTCTCTTGTCTCGTTATTCGAGTCCGCGGGCTCGTCAACAGCGCCCCTAATAGCGGGGTACCTGGCAGACCTTTACGGCCTCGGGTTCGGAATGATCTACATCTCCACATCTACATGGATTGTCTGCGGGATATTGTTTACAGCTCTTGCGTTGGTTATACCTCGCGATATCCGTGAACTGAGGAGTCTGATGTCGGAGAGAGCTGAGCAGCTCAGGTGAGGGGCCACAGGCTAGATGGGAAAGCATATCTGGGGTCTAGATGCTTAGCTGGGCGCGCCGGTTGACTGTTCGCCACCTGACGCTGTAGAGGAACGGAAGCCCGGCCGGAGCTATCATCGCGTCCCACCTATCTATCAGCTCCCTCTCTTTCTCGAAGGCCAGTTTGAGAGGTTTGGAGAGGTCGAGGCCACTCCGGAACTCCTCGACGGCCTCCAGAACTGTCCTCTGCACCTCATCTCTCTCCATCGAGAACTGGCTTATGTGGGAGTAGTTTGTCTGGAATCTTCTATGGAAGAGCTCAACTCTCCACCAGTAGTTGTTGGGATTATACATGTTTGTGGGCTTTTCGCCCAAGTCAGGGAGAGATGTGTTGAAGGTCAGGGGCTTGAATATGCTCAGGCAAGGGAGAGAAGTTCCTGTGAACCAGTGTATGCCGTTCTCCCCTAGCTCCGAGACCTGAGATGAGGCTGTCTGGGATGGCCTGGTAATTCCACCATAGTGCATGCAAATGTCCCTCATCGAGCCCTTGTGGGGCCTGTATGGCTCGAAGGAGTGAGACCTCAAGATGGACATCATGTATTCAACGGTTATCTCCCCCTCCCTCTCCTTGAGCCTCGAATAGGTGTAGGCCCTCCTATCCCTCCCGTGGGCGAAGAACGTATAGAACTTGTCGGAGAAGTGTCTGGCAAAGTTGAAGCCCTGCCTTCTCGCGAGCCTCTCAACACTGTCGGAGGCGAGGTCCCACTCACTTCCAATCGTCAAGGCGTTCGATATCGAGTATACATCAGTAATCCTCTTGGCCGCGTAGTGTCTCCCGACGGACTCAAGCACCCATGCTTCCGACTTATCCGCGATGATGAATGAGTTGCTGTAGAGCAGTCTATGCTCATAGCTGGCGTTCCCTCCCTGCTTGTCTATTATCTCCGTCACGAATCTCAGCGCTTCGCCGGCATTCCTTGAGCGCTCCAAAGCCAGCCTCAAAATGTCCATGCCGAGGATGCCCTTCTCCAGGACACCCTCCCTCCCGAAGACGGCGGTGTTGCCTATCGCTAGGCCAAATTCGTTAACACCCATCTCAGCCCCCCAAATCCACCAAGGTCGCGAGATTATTATAGAGTAGGTCTCCCTCACCTGGGGGAACTCGAGATAGGTTAGCTTGACCGAGGCCTCTTCGTGCTTTTTCCGGGGAATTAGCTCTAATATCTGCGCCTAGTTGGGATCTCTATCCGAGTTTTTGGCGAAAAGCATAACATTTCCTCGAGTCGCCTTGGGTGTTGCGACCAAGATGTCGCACATGAGAGATACCCAAGTAAGAGATTGCTGGCTAGGGCTTTAAGCCTTCCCTCCTACGCGCTCACCCTTGCAACGCAGGCGATACATGCTTGTCCGGCTCTATCCCTCGTGAAAAGAGTAAATGTTACTCTTTAGTCGTTGATACTGGCTGCAAGGGGCTTGCGTGTCATTTTCCGCGACAGAGTTGAGGCAGGTGAAAGGCTTGCGGACGAGCTCAAGGATTTTCTGCGCGAGGATTCGGTAGTTTATGGTGTTGCGCGGGGCGGCGTCATAGTAGGGGATGCCGTGGCCCGCCGGCTTGGCTGCCTGCTCGACGTGGTTGTAGTGAAGAAGATTGGCGCTCCCTTCAACCCTGAGCTAGCCGTGGCCGCCGTAACAGAGTATGGCGACGTTGCTGTAGAAGAGGAGGTGGCCTCATTCTACGGCATCACGAGGGAGCAGATTATGAGACACGCCTCCGCCCAGCTCGCCACTCTGAAGAGACGTGCCGAGACCTTTAGGAGTGCAGGGAGTGGCGTAGATCCTGCGGGCAGGGTGGCCGCAGTCATAGACGACGGCTTGGCAACGGGGACGACGATGATCGCTGCGGTCCAGTCCATCAGGAAAAAGGGGCCCGCAAAGCTGATAGCGTCTGCGCCCGTGGCATCCACGACAGCCGCCTCGAAGCTCAGGCCAATAGTTGACGAGCTGGTATGCCCATTTATCGAGGAGGAGTTTTACGCCGTTGGGGAGTTTTATGAGAATTTCTCACAGGTCACCGATGAGGAAGTGATAAGATGCTTGAGCCGGAAACGATAGCTTCACCTTACGCCGAGTTGAGGGCCGCGTAGCCTTTCTTCTCAAGCTCCTCAGCGAGCTCAAAGCCCCCTGATGCTATTACTCTTCCATCAGACATTACGTGAACAATATCGGGCCTAAGATAGTTTAGTATCCTGGCGTAGTGGGTTATGACCAGGAAGCCCGTCCCCTTGTCCTTGTTTATTTGCTTAATGGCGTCAGCAACAATCCTCACACTGTCTATGTCCAGTCCGGAGTCTGTTTCGTCAAGTATTGCTATCCGAGGACTCAACGTTGCCAGCTGGACGATCTCGCTCCTCTTCTTCTCACCGCCCGAGAATCCCTCGTTGAGATACCTCTTCGTGAATGACTCTTCCATCTGTAGGAGCCTAAAGTTCTCTACTAGTAGCCTGTGGAACTCTGAGACCGTGAGCTTCTTTGTGTCTTCACCTCGGACTGATAAGTATGCTCTTCTGAGGAAGTTCGCCATGGTTACGCCGCTTATCTCCACCGGGTATTGGAAGGCGAGGAACAGCCCTTTCTTCGCCCTCTGGTCTGGCGATAGGTCAAGTATGCTTTCTCCGTCAAGGAGAATGTCCCCCTTCTCAACGGTGTATTTCGGATGGCCCATGATTACCTGCGCCGTCGTGCTCTTTCCACTGCCGTTAGGCCCCATGAGCGCCGCTATCTCCCCCTCCTTAACGACGAGATTGACGCCCTTCAGTATAGTTTTTCCCTCGATTCCCGCCCAGAGGTCCCTCAGCTCAAGTATAGCCATATCCGATGTGGATTGTTGGCCGGGATGATAAAAACCCCAATCTACCTCTCGCAGAAAGACGGGTTGAATATATATCCCCGAACTCCATTCAAGTCTCCATGGCCACGATATACCCTTACTATAGGGCCGGGAGGGGGTTCGCGTATCCGGAGTATATATCGCGGTTCACGCCCTCAAACGACTTCCGAATTAAACATTTGAGGCTAGAGCTGTGGATCGATTTCGATGGTGAGTCTCTCAGAGGGTTGGAGGAGGTTGAGGTTGAGCACTTCAGGGGCGGCGGATGGGTCGTGTTCGACGCTTGTGAGATGTGGATTGAAGATGTTAAGGTTGACGGCCGAGGAGTGTCTTGGAGGTATGACGGTGAGCGGCTGAGCGTTAAGCTTGATGCGGGAAATGGGAGGATACAGATAGCTTATAGAGCAAAGCCGAGGAAGGGGTTCCACTTCGTAAAGCCTGACAAGGCCAATCCTGGAAGGGCGCCCCAGGCCTGGAGCCAAGGAGAGACAGAGTATAACAGGTTCTGGCTCCCGCTCACCGACCACCCTTCACAAAAACACACATCAGAGACCATAATCTATGTCCCTCCGGGCTACGCTGCAGTCTCTAACGGGGAACTCGTAGCCAGAGGCTCTAGGGATGGGTGGGACTACTGGCACTGGAGGATGGATAAGCCGCACTCTCCGTACCTCATCAGCGTGGTCGCGGGCATCTTCGAAGAATACGCGGAGGAATACAATGGCGTGAGGTTGAGCTACTACGTGCCGCCGGGCTATGGAGGAGTTTATAGACTAAGCTTCGAGAAAACTCCAAAGATACTTGAGTTCTTCTCGAAATATCTGGACTATCCATACCCGTATAAAAAGTATGCCCAGACTGCCGTTTACGAGTTCATATTCGGAGGGATGGAGAACACAACCGCCACTACCCTGACAGAGCTAACCCTACACGACGAGAAAGCACACATAGACTTCTCCAGCGACCCGCTGGTCGCCCATGAGGCGGCACATCAATGGTTCGGCGACCTAGTAACCTGCAAGGACTGGCCCCACATCTGGCTGAACGAAAGCCTCGCGACATTTCTGGAAAACCTCTTCGTGAGACATGACAAGGGTGAAGAGGAATTCGTCTATGAGCTGATCAGAGACACGGACGCGTATCTCAGAGAGTATAGGGACAATTATGCGAGGCCCATAGTGACGCGCGTCTACAAGTATTCCCCCGAGCTCTTTGACACGCATTCTTACCAGAAGGGCGGGCTGGTGCTCAATATGCTCCGCGCCCAGCTGGGAGAGGACGCCTTCAGGAAAGGCCTGAACCTCTATCTGAGAAGGTTTGCCTACTCTGTCGCTGATACGGAGGACTTTAGGAAGGTGATGGAGGAGGTTTCTGGGAAAAATCTGGAACTATTCTTTGAACAGTTTTTCTACAATGCTGGACACCCTTCGCTGAGGGTTGAGGAGGAGTGGAGGGATAGTAGCAGGCAGTTGTTGTTGAGGTTTAAGCAGACACAGGGCGAGGACTCTCTCCCAGTCTATATCCTTGACATACCTGTGAGGGTGAAGACTAAGTCCACTGAGAAAGTATTCATGGTCGAGCTCAGGGAGAGAGAGATGACACACGTTCTCAGCCTAGACGAGCAGCCCGAGCTTGTCTGCATAGACCCAAACTTCGACATATTCAAGACCCTTGAATATGCGCGCGGGGTTGAGCGGCACATCGAGGTATTGGAAAAAGACGAGCATGTTTACTGCAGGGTCTTGGCGGCGCGTGCACTGGGGAGAATTGGCGGGGCAAAGGCTGTTGAGGCCCTGAGGAGGAGCCTAGTCGGGGATAGCTTCTGGGGTGTCTCGGCAGAGGCGGCTAGGGCACTTGGCGAGCTCAGAACAGAAGAGGCCAGAAAAGCTCTGCTCGAGGCTCTGGAGAAAGTTAAGAACGCCAAGGTTAGGCGCGTGATATGCGAGGCCTTAGGGAACTTCAGGGGACGCGAGACAGTTGAGGCTCTCTCAAGAGTCTTATCGAGCGACGAGGAGAGCTATTATGTTAGGCAGTCCGCAGCCATAAGCCTCGGACGGACAAAAGAGGCGGAAGTCTATGAAACCCTTCTCCGACATATAGACACACCCTCCCACGCCTCAGCCATCACCGCCGGAGTCCTGCGAGGTCTTGCAGAGCTGGGCGGCGAGGACTCCTTGAAGGTTCTCCTGAGATATGCTGAAAGTGATAAGAAGACGCCTGCGAGAGCAGCGGCCGTAGCCTCTCTTGGAAAATTCCCGGGTAGGAGGGAGGTCATGGAGTCCCTCAGACACTATGCCCGCGACCCCAACTACAGAGTCAGGCAGGCTGTCATAGCTGCGTGCAGAGAGCTGCTATCGCCAGACGTTATAGGTATCCTCGAAGACCTCGCGCAGAACGACGCATACGAGATGAATAGAAGGGCGGCCCGGGACGCTGCTGAGAGGGTTAGGAGGAGCCTAGAGAGGGGTGTCGAGTATAAGGAGCTGAGGGAGGAGCTGGAGAGGATTAAGGAGGAGAATAGGAGGCTTGTTGAGCGTGTCTCCATACTGGCTGGAGCAATCGAGTCAAAGGCTTAAAAAGGTCAGCCGCGTATCTTCACTTTCAAGCAATAACCGCCGACGATGCCTGATTCTTTCTAAATACATTCTAAAAACACAGGCTCAGTTTCTAGATCGTCCCGCTAATAGAGATGCTCCGAGGATTCCTTAGAGTGATGATGAGAGATTCTTCACCACTTTGAGCGGTCTCCCTCTAAAAGCCCCTTCCCGATGTGTGCTTGGTTTATGTGCTTTGAGAGGTCGCGTGGGGTCTCGAATAGGGCATTGCAGTATGGACACTTCCGGCGGACCTCTTGGTTGTTTCCCTTTGACATCATTGGGGTGGCGAAGACGCTTCTTATTAACCTGATTCTAGCTCTCTGACGTGACGTGTTTTTCACTTGTGCGTATCGCGATTTATTTGAGCGGGATACGCCTCACAGCACCGCATGCCCTGCAAGTTACAACCACTGTTAGGCCCGCCCTACCCCTCCTCACCCTCACAGCACCTTCTAACCTGTATGGTGTGAGACACTTTTTACAGAACATCAAGCCATACCTCCGAGGAATTCTGACCCTGAAACTTCTAGACAGCTCGAGAGCGTGTAAGAACGCCTCCCCTCTCAAGACCTCATCGTTTGTCGAGAGTGCCTGCTCGAGGAGCCTGATAATCTCAGCCCTCACCAGGCCCTGGACAGCTCTCCTCTCAGACACCAGCATATAGGGTGGCCGGTAATTATCTAAATGTATTCGCTTGGCCGCGCAGGAAGTGGCAGCTACTGGAAGCTACAGGGTGGCCCTGAGCGATATAACGGTTTTTCTACGAGCAATTCCGCATAATCTTAACTTTATATGTTGAGGCAAGCGACATGGATGGGCGAGATGCCGTCAAAGATTACTCTTGGCCTCATACTCTCGTCTCTAGGCATGATAGTTTCACTCGCATCACCAATAATCCACATCTTCCTAGTCTCAATAGAGGTCAAGAGCATTCTGGGTCACGAGCTTATGGCTGGTTTCCCCCTCCACCTCCTATTATCGATCCTAGGAGTGCCGATAGCGATTACTGGTCTCTTCCTATTTAGGAGGGGGGTTAGAGAGGAGCTGACTTTGGAGAGCGAGGTTTCTCTGAGGCACGAGACGGTGTTAGAGAGGCTTGAGAGAAGAGGGCTGATAACCTTAAACGAGGGCGAGGCCTCTCAAGAGAGGAGTTCCGAGACCGGGAGTAAGGCGGCCCCTACACCTACAAGTAGGATTAAGGTCAAGAGCTCAGGGATCTCAATTATCTGCCCTAAATGCGGTAACGAGACGCGGCTAGGCGAAGATAAGTGTAGAAGCTGCGGAGAGAGGTTTAAGAAGAGCAGCGAACCGATCCGCGCCTGTCCCATCTGCGGCGGAGATCTACTGGACGCTCAAAAACTGGAGGATAACATGTATGTTTGCGGCCTATGCTTCAGCGAGCTCGAGATAGATGCTGAGACGGCGAGGAGGATTTTTGAGTAGATGGGTCAGAAGGGTCAGGGCGAGATGGACGTTGAGGACATCGAGATAGACTCTGCCGATACTCGCGGAAAGGTAAGCACTTTCACTGGTAGCTTCCACCTGAGGGGTAGGCGATACAGGTTTACGGGAATCGCGGTTATGACCGTTGGAGGACCGACCGTCGGAGTCTCACTTCAGGGGCAGGACGAGTCAGAGCTCCTCTCTCAGGGCCTCACAAAAGAGCAGATCGACCAGCTCTTAGCGGAGGTTCAGCGCAAGATCGTCGAGGGTGGCTTCAGGGTGAGCGGCGAGATTAAATTCTCCGAAGACTGAGCATCAGACTTCTCTTTGTTAAACCTATATCTGGCGTGTTAGAGCGGCTCTAGGGATATGGTTAACGCGGAGGAAGATGTGTTAAGGGCATTGTTTGACTCCTTCGAGTCGATGAGGAACAAGGACCCAGACAGACTCCTAGAGCTACACTCAAGGCGCGGATATACCCTTTTCAACGATGCGCCTCCATTCCAACTACTTGAGGACGAGACAGGCTTGAGCCTGAAAATGAGTATTCTTAGCCAAGTCCAAGACCTGACCTATAACATCAGGAACCTCCATGTCAAGGTCTTTGGAGGCGTGGCTGTCGCGGCATATGAGTTAGAGATGAGCGGGATACTTGTCTATCAATACAGGTTTGAGGGGCAGAGATGGTTTAGAAGGGCCAGGTGCACCACAGTTTTGCTCAAGGAAGATGAGGGGTGGAGAATAGTCCACGAGCACTTCTCGCCCATAGATACTAGCTCGTCAGCCATCTTATGAGGCCCTCAACGTCGTCCGTCTCAACTTCAAGGAATATCTCTCCCACACCGGGCCTCTCAT
>JAUQPZ010000001.1 GCA_030550155.1 Thermoproteota archaeon | reverse complement strand
TTGTAAGCTTGCCTCCAGGCTCCGGCTTAGCCACACATACATGTGGCTCTATAGGTGCGTGCTCTATGGGTGGAATGACGTAGCTGCCCTTAACCACTTTGTCTGCTTGTTTGAAGGCAGTTTCAACATCTCCTCTCCTCACGAGAAAGAAGGGCCTACCAGGCCTACCTGGCTTTGTGGCGCCATCCATTCCTGAGCCGTAGATGAAGGCGTTCACACCCCACTTAGTTATAACAGGCGCGTCAGGCTTCAGGGCCTCCTCCATGTCGAGGACCGGCGGCAGCTCCTCTATCTCCACCTCAACCAACTGGGCCGCCTTAAGCGCGGTCTCCTCATCCCTAGCAACTACGAGGCATATCGCCTCCCCCTTGTATTTCACCTCATCCTCAGGGAGAACCGGCTCGTCAGGTGGCCCTATCCCAATGCCAGCCATGTTAACATGAATGTTATTTGGCACATCCTTAGCAGTAATGATTTTAATGACACCCGGCACTTTCTCAGCACGCGAAGTATCAATCTTTTTTATCTTGCCGCGGGCAACAGGGCTGCGAACAGCCTTAATCCATAACATGCCTGGAAATGATATCTCATCGACATACTGTGTGGCGCCTGTAACGTGTCCCAACAACTGGACGTTCTTGATCGGAGCACTTACGGCTGCGAACTGGCCAGACATATTTTTCTCACCTTTTCTTAGAAAGGGACTTTATAGCGTTTATGATTGGGACATAGCCTGTACATCGGCAGAGGTTCCCAGCCAGGGCGTCGAATATCTCCTCATCAGACGGTGAGGGATTTCTATCGAGCAATGCCTTAGCAATCAAGATCATCCCAGGCGTGCAATAACCACACTGTGCCGCGTCATTCTCAAGGAATGCCTTCTGTATCTCACTCAGCTCTCCATCATGGGCCAAACCCGCGACCGTCGTGACTTCTTTTCCATCGACATACCCAGCCAACGTTAGACAGGAATATCTCGGCCTCCCATTTACAAGCACTATGCAGGCCCCGCAAGTTCCCTCTCCGCATCCGAAATGTACAGCCCCGACGCCCAACTTATCCTTTAATATCTTCAAGAGAGTATCTGTATGCTTAGCATCAACCTCAACTACCTCCCCATCAAGCTTGAATTTTATTCTCAACACTTCTCCCTCCTCATCGAATAAAGTTGTTTAAAATCTTTTTGAACAAGACCTGCGCGATCACCCTTCTATACCATGAAGAGGCTAACGCGTCCTCGATGACATCTACATTATCATCAACTAGCTGTTTAGCGGCTTCCTCTATAAGTTCGCTAGTCAACCTCTTACCCGTGAGAAACCTCTCAACCCTTTTAACCCGATAGGGATGTGTTGTCAGACCACCTATCGCCACCATCACTCTTCGAGCCTTCTTATCTTTGTCCAAGTCCAAGCCGACCGAGGCCGACGCGATTGTCGGACCGCTATATCTCAAAGGTGTCTGCTTAAGGAAGGATGAAAGCCCTGGCGCCCTCCTGATCTTGATTGCTGTTAATACTTCATCTGCTTTAATGTTATATTCGAGTGGACCTCTGTAGAATTTAGAGAAGGGGACGGCTCTCATCCCCCTTGTCCCTCTTAGCACTAGTGTCGCGTCCAACGACAATAGTGCTGTGGCTATGTCTCCAGCTGGGGCTGGTGTGAAGATATTACCTCCTACTGTTGCCATATCCTTAAGGGCAAGGCCGTGAATATTTTCAGCAGCCTCTCTTAACGCATTGGGAAGATCTTTTTTCTCGAGTAGCCTACTAATAGGAGTTGTCGCACCTATCTCCACAACATTCCCCTGAACCTTCACATAATCAAGTGGGACCTTCTCAAGCGAGATTATCACCTCGGGCTCAGCTATCATTTTACTGATAAGCTGCACAGCAGCTGTACCGCCAGCCACGATAAGCGCTCTTTCTCGAAGCCTCTTCTTCAAAGAAATGGCGTCCCTTAAACTAGCTGGTGCATAATATCCGCTGGTAACCTGGCTCATACCAATTTACGCCTCGAAGTCATCTGAGAGCAGCTGCATTTAAACATTCTGACATTACTAGTCCTTAAAAACTGCGACTCAGAGGTGATAATTGTCTCAGAGGTTCTTCAAAATCACTGAGATAGATTACGCGAAACAACTCTTGAACGAGTAGATATAAGGTTAAAAATCTATTGGTGTTACGTCATCGCGCATCACACATCCTAGTCCGCACGAGGAATTTTTGAAGCAGCCAAAAGACACCCTCAAGTCTCCCAGTTCTAATACCCTTAATTAATTGAGTATAAGATGGCTTCTAGTATCCGATCCAAATTTAAGGTATGATTATTCATCAGTTAAGTTGATTCACTACTGTTAAAAAGGGGAGTTGGTGGTTTAATCTTTACTCTATGCCATATCTCATACTAATTTTGACAATAATGAAGATGACGAAGGATACTATTATGAAAGTTATAATCGCTACGAGGAAGTTTCCGATTCCAAAGAGTTGTCCTGTCCAGTTTGGGTCTACTGGATTTCCTTGAGCATCTAATGCAGTCGGCGGGACTGCTATCCTGAGAATTGATAGTTTCCCAAGGCCCGGGAGAGCTAACCCAATTATCGGCATTAGTATATCTTTAACAAGAGGCTGAACGACCTGGCCCACATATACACCCATGATGAAGGCTACAGCGAGGCCTAGCACCTTGTACTTGGATATGAAGTCTAAGAACTCGTTCCAAAAACCTTTTGGCGGCGGTGGAGCTGGCGGCGCAGGCCTCGGCTCTAAAAACGTCTTAATATCTTTCAGAACTTTGAGGATCTCTTCGTTAAGGTTGTTCTCTTTCTTTGACATTTAACAACCCCTAAATTTTTTCATTGGTTCTAACTCGTTTTGACCCAGAATTACCTCATATATATTTCGGCGTTTCATGCAAATAAGACACAGGCCCAGATTCTAAAGGATAGTTCAAAGTTAGGTGGACCGGGCGGGATTCGAACCCGCGGCCTCCCGGGTGCAAACCGGGTGATCTGCCGCTGATCTACCGGCCCCTCTGGGTTTTCATCGATGTGGGGAAAATATAAAGTGTGGGAGGTGTGGAGATTTTTTTGGATGGTGGCGGTAGCGGTTGGTGGAAAGCTCTTCGTAGCGTCGTTCAGGCTGGCGGGTGTGGCCGGGGTGGTTGCGGAGAACGGGCGTGAAGCGTTGAAGACAATTCAGGAGCTGGTTCGGGACGAGGATGTGGATCTGATTCTTGTCAGCGACGAGTATGGCGCAGAATTTACGAATAGTGTCGCGCAGCTGAGCTCGACAACTGCGAAGCCCATAGTCTATCTTCTCCCGAAGCCGGGAGAGAAGCCGGCGGAAGTGGACTATATGGCGATGCTTCGGAAAATATTAGGTATTTAACTTAGGTCTGCCCCTGCGGTTTACAGATTATGTCTCCGCTGAGGCTTGAGGATGTTCTTAACGGGGTCATAGAAGAGGCTTTGGAGGAGTTTAGGAGCAAGATCAGAGAGATAGAGGAGGAGGGGCTGAGAAGGCTGAGGGAGGAGGGTGAGGAGCTTAGAAGGCAGGCTGCCGCCGCTTCTCAGGCCTTGCAGCGCGAATCAAACGCGGCGAGGATGAGGCTTGTTAGCCAAGCGTCGCTTGAGGCTAGAAGAGAGTATCTGGAGTCGGTTGAGAACTGTGTGAATACGGTCGTCAGCGAAGCCCTGAGGAAGATATCTTCTCTCAAAGAGTCGCGAGACTATACGTTCGCCGTTAAAGCTCTCCTACGGGAGGCGATAGAGATTGTTGGAGACGATGATGTTGTTGTAGAGCCTGCTAAGGATGATATAAGTCTGGTGAACGAGGCTGTTAGAGAGGTCGGTAGAGAGTTAGGAGTGAAGATAACTCTCTCCACTAGTGCCCTCGAGAGCGTTGGTGGAGTGAGGGTTAGGAACAGGGATGGTTCAGTAATCTTTGATAACACAGTGGAGGCTAGGCTTGAAAGGATGCGAGGAGAAATTAGGCGTGAGATACTCAGACGCATCTTACCCCCCTAATTTCTACAACCTTCTCTCGGTGTCGATCAAAGTTTTTTAGCTGGGTGGCATCATAAGACTCGGTCATGCCGGCAAGCAGGAGAGTCGCTTGGATCTCGGGGCCGACTGTTAAGGCCGAGGGGATGGTTGGGGCGAAGATGTATGAGATGGTCTTTGTCGGCGAGGACAGGCTTGTGGGCGAGGTAATCAGGCTTAGCGGTGACTCCGCATACATTCAAGTTTACGAGAACACATCGGGCCTATCTCCTGGGGAAGAGGTCGTCTGCACAGGTAGGCCTCTTTCCGTAACCTTAGGCCCCGGAGTCATCGGCAGCATCTACGACGGTGTGCAGCGGCCGTTGAACAGGATAGCTGAGCAGGCGGGCGCCTTCATCAAGAGGGGCATATCAGTTCCAGCGATCTCGCTGGAAAAGAAGTGGAGGTTTCAGCCTGTAGTCAAGCCCGGTGTAAAGGCTGAGCCGGGGACGGTGATTGGCGAGGTTCAGGAAACCCCCTTGATCAAGACGCTTATTATGGTCCCGCCCGATTTTAAGCCGGGTACTCTCAAGTATGTGGCTCCTGAGGGGGATTACACGGTCCAGGAGCCTATCGCCGAGCTGGAGAACAGTGATGGCGTCGCTAAGATCTTCATGGCCCATGCCTGGCCTGTTAGAACTCCACGCCCATTCAAGAGAAGGCTCGACCCGATAATCCCACTGGTGACTGGCCAGCGTGTGCTGGACACGCTCTTTCCGATGGCGAAGGGTGGGACGGGGTGTATTCCGGGGGCCTTTGGAACGGGGAAGACTGTTACTCTGCACCAACTTGCCAAGTGGAGCGACGCTAGGATGATTCTACATGTCGGCTGTGGGGAGAGGGGGAACGAGGAGGCGGAGGTCTTAAAAGAGTTTCCCCGCCTGACGGACCCTTATACCAATCGCCCACTAATGGAGAGGACAATCTTGATAGCCAACACGAGTAATATGCCTGTCTCAGCAAGGGAGGCCAGCATCTACACGGGTGCCGCCATCGCCGAATATTACAGGGATATGGGGTATGATGTTCTTCTCGTCGCTGACTCGACGAGTAGGTGGGCAGAAGCGTTGAGGGAGATTAGTGGGAGGCTCGAGGAGATGCCCGCGGAGGAGGGCTATCCTAGCTATCTTGGCAGTAGGCTCGCAGAGTTTTATGAGCGTGCCGGAAGAGTTGAGGTTCTTGGAGAGCCGAGCAGAGTTGGCAGTCTCACTATCGTTGGGGCGGTGTCGCCGCCCGGCGGAGACTTCACAGAGCCCGTGACAACGCACACTCTAAGATTCGTGAGGGTGTTCTGGGCTCTAGACCCAAGCCTCGCATACACAAGGCACTATCCCGCGGTAAACTGGATAATGAGCTACTCTGCATATGTGGACACCGTTAAAGAATGGTGGGGGAACGTTGCCAAAGACTGGTACGAAACCCGTGTCAAGCTTTACAGCATCTTGAGAAGGGAGGAGGAGCTCCTGGAGTTGGTCAGGCTTTTGGGCCCGGAGGCACTAGCCGATGAGGAGAACCTAATTCTCGACGCCGCTAGGATGGTGAGAGAAGGATTCCTACAGCAGAGCGCCTACGACGAGGTTGACTCCTACTGTAGCCCTCAGAAGCAATATAAGATGCTGAAAATGTTCGTGAACTTCTATGACCAAGCCCTATCCGCAATCAGGAGAGGCGTCAAACTCGAGCAGCTGCGCGCACTCGAAGTCATCTCAGACATGCTGAGGGTCAAATACACCGTGAAAAACGAGGAGCTGGAGAAAATAGACGAGCTTGAAGCCAGGGCAAGGTCTGAGATTGAAGGCTTAAAGGCCGCGATAGTGGCGTAGGAAAATTCTCCGATTTAGCGGCCGTCATCTTTGATGAGGTTGACGGACGCTATTAACACCTCTGTTGACTTTATTATCGCCAGAACCTCCACTCCCTCGCGAATTTTTAACCGCTCGAGGCTCTCCGTTGTTAGCAGGGCCTTAAGGCTCTGATTAGGCTCGGGCTCCACCTCAATTAGACTCAATAGCTCGGATCTTCTAACAGACTTGACCCTACATCTAATAATATTTCTGGCGCTCGTTATACTCTCGAGGAAAGTCGTTAGGAATCCAGGCCTAGTCGCTGACCTTGCGGAGTAATAGCCCTGAAGCAGCTTGATGGCCCGCTCGGTAAGTGAGCTCCCGCCTCCTCCCTTGCCGCCGCGCCGCGCCTCAACGAGCTTAAAGCCGAGCCTAGCCTCCAGATATCCTATCCACTTCAACCCCGTCTTCAGGGTCACTCCGGCCTCCCTGCACGCCTGGCTAACAGACCCATGCCTTCTCACACCGTCGAGGAGCTCAAAGTATGCGATGCCAACTTTAAGCGACCCTCCGTCTCCAAGCTTCACGATGACTTTTCCATTGCTTATCTCTGTAACCGACATGGACCGATGTGTAAAACCTGTCCTAAACTTAAATATTTTAGGAACTCTCCTACCCCCGCGTTGCGTAAAACTACCCTATTGTCCGTCTTGGGCGCTTCCGTGATCGTGGTCGCGGTGGTGTTTTCAGCTATCATACTTGCATTCAACAGCGGGGATGAGGCTGGCCGTGTAGTTGTTTACGCTGCACCAACCTTGGCAGGAGTTGTTGAAGACGCTGCGCGAGCCTATGGTCCAGACCGTGTCGATATACGTTCTCTTGGGAGCGTGTTGGCCGTTAAGCTAATTCAGGCCGGCAGAACTCCCGATGTATTGATGAGTGTGGACTGGGAGCTGCTGAAAATGATTAACGCGCGTAAGATCTTAGACTTGGGCTTTTTCAGATTACACTTTGTCTGCACCGGCAACTACTCTGTTAGTGACATCGGGAGGGTTAGAGTAGGTGTTGCAAACCCCAACATCGCCCCCATCGGCTATAGGGCACTTGCTGCATTATATTGGCTGTCGGTGAAGCATAATCTATTATCGCTTGACGAAGTAAGCAATTATTTGAACATCACCTATGACTATGACCAGGCGAGCAACAGAGTGGTGATTGACGCCCGGGAATTTCATGCTAGAGGCCGGTTCATCGCGAGGGATGATCTGGCTGGTGTGGGTGCGTTGCTGGAGGGTGGGGCAGTTGACTGTATCTTCTCTCACACACCTTTCATAATCTCGCGAAAATACGCGGAGCGCTTCAGAGCCTTCGATATGCCTGCCGAGATAGACTTTTCGGAGGACCCGCCTATTAACTTCACAGTAATCGTAGAGTCGGGGGAAATTGATGTTAAGGCTTTCCGCGCATTCGCCGCTTCGTTCACATCGAGTGGTGATGAGTTGCTCATGACTATGAGCCGTTTAGACTTCTCAAAATATGGGTTGTTGATGAGGAATGGATAAGGTGCTAGTGGCAGCACTGGTTATCTCTTCGATATACTTTCTCGTGCTGGCGATTCCTGGCTTCATAGTTTATGGTCAGGCCCCGTCACCCAGGTTCGTGGAGGTCGTCACCTCAACAGCGTTGCACTCAACGTTATCCACACTTCTGGTGGTTCCAACCTCGCTCATACTTGGGTACGCCTTTACGTTTAGGAAGGTTGGAAAATTCTTTACACCGCTGGTTCTGGCCACCATCGCCGTACCACACACGGCGATAGGGGTTCTGCTCTCGCCAATCATATTTAACCTCAACTTGACAGACACGAGTGCTGCAATACTCATCGGTATGTTCATCGTCTCGTGCCCAGTGGGGGTCGGCGTGATGAGGGCCTCTTTCGCAGCCCAGGGCGTCGAGCTCGAGCAGTACCTGAGAAGCATGGGTGTTAAGGGCTTCAGGCTCCAGTGGTTCTACGTGAAAGAGTCTCCTATCAGCATTCTACTTGCCGCTCTGTTATCTTGGTTCAGAGCCTTCTCCGAGCTCGGTGTTCTCCTGATAGTTGCGCAAAGGCCGCAGACAGTAGGCATATACGTCTTTGAGGAGTTTCTTAAGACAGGGCCCGCCGCTGTTATCTCAGCCTCGCTCATACTTCTTGGAATGGCCCTGATATTGACGTTTGTAAGCGTGGTGGTCGAGGGTGGCCTTAGAGATTCATGACCTCCTAATAGTCAGGGATGGGTTCAGGTTGGAGATTGAGTATCTCCGCGTAGAGCGTAAAACGGTATTACTCGGTAGAAACGGTGCAGGAAAGTCGACGCTTCTCAAATACCTGATGGGGTTCTCAAAGGCTGTTCGCGGACGAACACTCATAGATGGCGTGAACATCTCTAACCTGCCTCCAGAAGAGAGGCCGCTGGGATACATTCCTCAGAGGCTCATAAGGCTCCCCCTATCTCCTCTCCGCCAGCTCGAATTCTTCTCAAGAATCCATGGCAGCGACTATAGGCCTATTGTCGCAAAGCTGGGGCTTCAAAGCCTGATTGAGAAGAGAAGCCTCTCTATCGGCGAGACACAGCTACTCACCATCGCGACAGCCCTGCTAAAAAATCCTCGAGCCCTCCTCATGGATGAGCCCTGCGCCAACCTAGACTGGCCCAACAAGAGAACAGTGCTCGAACTTGTTAACAATATCGAGGTGCCGATACTCTATGTGACCCATGACCCCTTCGAAGCATTATACCTGGCGGATGAGATAGCGCTTCTCGAAGATAAGCGGCTTAGCGGAGTCTACAAAAACACGGCGAAGAACAAGGTCGGCGAAATATACGAGCAGTACGACCTTTATCAGTTGCTCAAACGCATGTGAAGCGGGGGAGAGCCTGTCTTTTCACGGGGACTCCTACTTAAATACAAGGAAACACAAGATATCTCTGGGCATCCATTTGATTCCTTTGGATAAGCGCGACTTTAAAAGGCTCTTCCCAGCCCTCTCCGACGAGCTGGAACAATCAGTACCCTCCGAGGAGGATGTTAAGAATTCGCAGGAGGAGCCTCTTAGGGGATTCATGCCGGGTCCCGAAGATTACATTATGAGATGCACGACCGACGAGGAGGCGCTTGGAGTGATTGAGTTTTTGAGGCAGAGGGGCGAGATATGTGAGGAGGAGTTTCAGAGGCTGAGGAAACAGATTTGCGAGACTGGTGTAAGGAGTTTCGGGCCCTTAAGAGAGGATGGGTACTATCTTAGGACTTATTCGCGGCTTGGCCCGAAGAGGGGCACTGCCAGTCGTGAAGATAATACGCGTTAGGTCGCGTTCATTGCCTCCGTCGCGGCAGCCTCTTTCGTGGCTGCTATCTGCTGAGGCTTTGAGAGAACCTTAGACTTCACCACGCCTACGTGGCGGGGTATGAGTATCTTCTTCAACTCGTTATAGATGTCTGAGGCTGTTTTTCCCAACACCATCTCTTGAGCTAGCTGGCCAAGCTCAAGCCTTTTGCTCTCAGCCTTTACAACGTTATTCATGATGTGCCTGATAGCTGTCTTTTTGCCCGACCTCGCCCTCTTCTGGGTGAAGACCGTGCACTGGACTCGAAGCCTGTATCCATCAGCTGTCTCGACATCGTAGAAGCCATCTATTCTGCTGCTTCCGCGCCTGAGGAGGCTCTTGAGATATTCTCTATCGTACTCGTGGCCGTAGAATATGGTCTCGGCGGTGTTGCCCGTAACTCTTACTATCTGGAACTTCACTAAAAGATACTGCTTTGTCGGGTCGTCTGTCAAGGTGTAGAGGCTGACTTTTGTGGTCCTGTTCAGGAGCTTTGATGGCTCATCGGTGAATGTCAAGCCTATGACTCTCTCGCCGAAGTAAGGTGGCGCCTTGATTATGTACTCCGACTTGACGCCCTTCGCTGCTGCTTTTTTTGACGACATTTCTGTCCTTGCACCTAACGTCTCAACTCAACGTTTTAAGGATAACTCCGTCTCTACCCGCCATGCTCAGGCCTCCCTTCACGGCCCGCGCAGTAGCTGTTACAGGTGTTGCGCTCGACCAGTATCAGGGCTTGAGCTATGTCATCTAATGTGGCTATAAGGGATTCTAAGGGTCTGTCCTCGCACGAGATTTTATAGGACAGCTCCACCCCCCTCCTCTCAACGCTGATACTCAACCCTTTGGGTAGGGGCTTGTTATCAGGTGATAGCGCTAAGTCCGCTATCTCGGCCTCCCTCTGGTCACAGAACCTTACGCGGAGGGTAGCCTCGTACCTCAAGCCCCATCGTCCAACGTAATCTGCTTCTTGGAGACGCTCAGCGCCGCTCCTACCATGTTATCCACTTCGAACAAGAAGAGTGTCAGCCTGTCAGCCGGAATCTCCGCGCCCGCCGCTATCTTGTGCCCGCCACCCCTCCCCGAGAACTTCAAAGCCGCTTCCTTCATTATGTCGCCTAGATTTAGCCCCATCGCCACGAGCTTTGGAGAGGCGCGGGCCGAGACCTTCGCGATCGACCCCTCCTGCCCCACAACAATGAGGGGTTTGTCGGGAGGAATCAGTTTTGAAGACGAAACGATCGAGGCCACGGAACTGACCTGCCTCACGTCTATCTCAGAGCCTACCCGCAGGACGATGGAGTGATGCATCTGTTCAAGGCTTTTAGACGCAGTCTCTAAGCTCCTCTTAAGAATCGACCTATAATTCTCCACGACCTTCTGCGCCTCTCTCAGAACCCACCCCCTAAAACCTAAGGCGACAGATATTCCGAGCCACGCGTTACCAGTCTTGCCGCAGGCATTAAGCAGGTGCGAAAACTCTCTGGCATCCCTGAGCCCCGAAGACTCCTCCTCGTTTACCAGCTCATATATGGTGCCGATCAGGTCCCGCGCAACCTCTGTTGAATGATTATTCTTCGCCAAGTATGTTACTACGGCGTTGTAGAGCCTGCTCTTCTCCTCTTCAGATAGGTCCGAGACCGTTCTCCACTTGTCGCCGTTCCTCAGCTCTATTCCTGCGTCAACGAGAAGTGAGAGGCTTGCCGCCTCGTCTCCGCTGAGCCCTGGAAGGAATGGTGACTGTGTACTCGCAATTGCTTGGTGTATAGGCTTGAAACCTCTACCGTGAAAGATGAAGTCTTCAGAGACCGAGAGCCAATTGTTTTTGACGGCCTCCGACACGATCTCCTCGTTAAGGCCAACGAGCTTTCTCTTCTCTCCTTTATCTTGTAGGTCGCCGAGCGCACCCACGACAGCCAATGCAGAGTATCTGTGCGCCTCGGCAATGAGGGTCCGGATAACGAAATAAGCCACCCCAGCCGCGCTAACCTCATTCTCTCCATCAATCCCGTAAAGATGTGGATTGACAAGCAGCCAGTTCTCACCTAACTCACACTGCTCAGGAGGGTGATGATCGATTATCACCAGCCTCGCTTCTCCGAGTCGTTCTCTTAACTCGCTCAAGCTGCCGCTCCCCATGTCTACCAAGGTAATCAGCCTTCCACCATGTTCTGCCGTTGTCTCGAAAAACTCATCGATGCGAAAGACGCTTCTTGAGATAAATTTGGCCCCGATCTCGAGAAGCGCGCCTGAGACGATACCTATCGAGGATAGCCCATCCGCGTCGTTATGTCCAACGACTAAAATCTCTCTACCCTGCGAGGCCTCACTAAAAATCAGGTCTGACGCCTCCTGACATCTAGCGCGAAACGCGGAGACATCTCTGTCAGATCTGTGCATGATTCAGCCCTGTCTATGTTGGCCTGCCGGGATAAAGGGATTATCCTAGTGGAACGTCTTTATTACGGTTGTTATGTAGCTTTAAGGTGACTCAGGCTTGAAGGTGGATGCATGCCACCTTGGGGGAGTGTTGCCGAGATCTGAAGCACTGATAGCCGCTTATAGGAGGCTCGCTGAGGGACGAGAGACATACGAGGCGGTGAAGGAGCTGGCTAGACACGAGACCGAGGGCCTTCTCAAGCTTCAGAAAAGCCTTGGCATGACATATGTGGTTGAGGGGCAGCTCCTCTGGCATGACATATTCAGGCCATTCTCGGAGCTCTTATCCGGTGTCAAGATAGGCCCATTGACGCGCTGGTTCGACAACAACCTGTTTTATAAGAAGCCCATAATAGTCTCTAACATCTCACGGACAACGACCATACTGGACAAGTATCTATTCACAGAGCTGGTCAGAGGGTTAAATTGGAAGCTCATTCTACCCGATCCATACACGTTTTACACCCTCTCACTAAATCAGGCTTATCGCCAGTGGGAGGACCTTGTCCTAGATATTGCTGGCGTTATTGCTGATG
Organism: Thermoproteota archaeon; assembly: GCA_030550155.1. GTDB lineage: Archaea > Thermoproteota > Nitrososphaeria_A > Caldarchaeales > Calditenuaceae > HRBIN02. The sequence continues at coordinate 112,798 of JAUQPZ010000001.1, read as the reverse complement.
AATTGAGAGACCTGTCCGATGCTCAGCCAGCCCTCGTGCAGCTGAGCGCGCCCTGTTACTCGTCGGGACGCCCTAAACCGGATCATGTGGAGACTATGAAGGAAGCATTTAGAAAGATCAAAAACAGCGTAGATGGGGAGACCATGATTCATCTACACTTCACAGACGCCTCAAACGCGATTCCATGGATTCTTGACTTTCCAGCAGACATCATCGGGATAGACCCCTACGCAACAAACTTAGACGGTCTTAAGGGCTATTCATTCCGCGGCTCAGTAGCCATTGGGTGCCTGGATGCGAGGAACAGCTACGTTGAGAGCGTTGACGATGTTAAAGAGGTCTTTGAGATGGTCGCGGAGAGCCTCGGGGCGAGGTCCTATCATCTCACCACCTCAACGGATTTAGAGTATCTTCCGAAGAGTGTAGCAGAGAAGAAGATGAGGAGGCTCTCGGAGGCCTACAGTGCCTTGGGGGGATCATAAGTTTTGAGGCTCTTCCCTACACAGGAAATCGGCAGTCTGATGAGGGCTCCGTTCCTGAGGAAGAGAATCGATGAGAGGGCAGTCGCTGAGACTGAGTATTGGGGGAGAGTGCTGGGGGTGGAGGAATACCAGGTCCTATTGGAAAAACTCAGGAGAGGCGAGTTCGCGGCGGAGGAGCTGAGGGACTGGGCGTCGCTATACGCCTTAAGGCTTCATGAGGCTGCTGGGCTTGACGTGGTTTGGGACGGTGAGCAGAAACGGATAGAGATGTATGAGCACGCCATGCGTCAAGTGGGCGGCGTCGAGTTTCTCGGAAAAGTGAAAGTCTGGGACGCGGAGACCTATAACAAAGCGGCTATAAGGTCAAAGCCAAGGATCTTGGAAAACAGCTATGTCTCTGAGTTCCTCTTCGCAAAGAAGCATGCGCGGAGGGAGGTCAAGGTGCCTCTGACCGGGCCGTATACTCTCGCAGAGTGGAGCTTTGACGAATACTACGTGGCAAAGGCCGGCCGCCAAGGTAGCCTAATTCAGAGGAGAAGAGAGGCGAAGAGGGAGATGGTGTTTGATCTCGCGCTGGAGATTGTTAGACCTGTCGTGCATTCTCTCGTGGAGAAAGGCGCCAATAGAATACAGATCGATGAGCCTGCCGCGACCACCAAGCCAGACGAGGTCCAACTTTTTGTAGAGGCCTTCAACGAGCTCGTGAGAGGAATCAGCGCTCGCTTCACAATACACATCTGTTATAGCGACTACAGCCTCCTCTTCCCCCACATCCTCGAAGCCAAGTCACACGAGCTCTCTATTGAGTGCGCGAATAGAGACACAGTCAGAGCTGGAGTAGAGCATGAAAATAGGAGGGGGTATCAGGTGCTGAAACTTTTCCGAGACTATTCCGCGAGCTTCGCGATAGCCCCCGGGGTTATAGACGTTCACACAGATTTTATAGAGCCACCCGAGCTAGTGAGAGATAGGCTTCTGTATTCGGCACAGTTGCTCGGCGACCCTTCAAAGGTTATCGCGTGCAACGACTGTGGCCTTAGGACTAGAAGGTGGGAAGTGGCGCTCAGAAAGGAGAAGAACCTTGTAGAGGGCGCGAGGATGGCCAGAGAGTCAGTGGAGAAGCCTTAGCTCTTACTGGACTCCTTTGACGCAGCCTCCATCGCTTTCCTAACCACTCCAACCGGCCCAGCCTTCCTACCAGTCGTCCTAGTCCTCTGCCCCCTCACCTTCAACCCGAGCGAGTGGCGAACACCCCTCCACGACTTTATCCTCATTTCCCTCTGAATATACTCCTTTATAGAAAGTTCCAGCTCGGCGCCCGTAAGGTGTAAGTCCCTCCCTGTAACAGGGTCGCGACGATTGTTAAGCATCCAAGCCGGTATTCCATACTTCGACGGATTTTTGATGCAATCCTCAATCAGTGATAGCTGTTGATCGGAAAGTTGGCCCAGCCTCAGCTCAGGGTCAATGCTCAGAGCCCTAGCGATGGCGTATCCCAAGCTTATCCCCACGCCCCTTATCCCCGCGAGGGCATAAGGTATCTTTTTGCTCCCGTCCAAGTCTGTGTTAAGCAGCCTGACTATGAGTCTGATCTCTTGCTGCGACATCTAGTCATGAGGTTGAGCAGGTGCTAAATAAAGGTGGCTCTCGGTCCAAAGCTTTGCTTGAGTTCTGCCAGCTAGGCAAGTCGCGGGGTTAAGGAAGGGTTAAAAGGTTGGCTGGAAATTTGAATGGCATGCAGCAAGGCTACTATATAATCCCTGGAGCGACCACTGTAGGTATTAAGGGCGTGGACGGTGTTGCTTTAGCCTCTGAGAAGAGGCTATCTTATGGAACCTTTGTCGTCTCCAAGAACGCTCAAAAGGTTTTCCAGATCACAAAAAACACAGGCGCGGCCTGCGCGGGCCTCGTCTCAGACATGCAGGGCCTCATCAGGGAGGCAAAGGCACTGGTCAACCTATACATAATCGAGCAGGGCAAGCTACCAAACGTAAACACGGTGGCAAAAGTCCTGTCAAACTATCTCTTCGGAAGCCGGTTCTTCCCTTACTTCACCGAGACCATAGTCGGTGGTGTCGACTCCACAGGCCCGCACATCTATGTGCTCGACCCCTTGGGCTCACTCATAGAGGACGACTATACAGCGGTTGGAAGCGGCGCGGAGATAGCTGCGGGGGTTCTTGAGACTTCGTTTAGGGCCGGCATGTCGCTGAACGATATTAGCGACTTGGCTTTGAAGGCTGTAAAGGCGGGGGTGACTCGTGACTCTGCCAGTGGCAACGGTATAGACATTCTTGTTATAGGCAGGTCTGGTGTTGTAAAGATGGAGACGATACAGTTCTGAGGCCCCAAGCTCTTGGTGGGGGTTTTACTCGGATCTTCCAGTACCCCTCCAAGATAAGCTTACAAAGGTGTGGGAAAAAATATTAATGAGGTGGATATAACAATGTAATATTAGATGAATCTTAACAAAATGCAGCTCCGCCTCATACTATATCTGTACGAGAGGAAAGGATTCGGCACCGGAGTTCAAGTCACAACACCTGTTCTCGCAAAACACCTCAATACCTCTCAGCAGTCCGCGTCTAGGATTATGATAAAATTGGAGAAGGAGGGGTTTATTGAGAGGCGGATGGTTGGGAGGTCGTGTTACGTGAGATTGACAGAGAAGGCTGTTAACGAGTTGTCGGAGCTTTATACTGAGTTGAAGCGTGTTATTGAGAGGCCTGTCGAGGTTGTTTTAGAGGGCAGAGTATTCAGCGGGATGGGTGAAGGCGCCTACTATATCTCGCTTCCATGGTATCGGGACCAGATTCGGAAAAAGCTGGGCTTCGACCCCTATCCTGGCACTCTTAACGTTAACCTCCTATCATGGGATGCGATACAGAACAGGAGAATCATCAACAAGTATGCGGACATAGTAATTGAGGGTTACAGGGATAGGAATAGGACGTACGGCGGAGCGAAGGCTATACTCGCCTCTTTTAACAATTCTGACCTGTGCGCGATCCTCTATATCGAGAGGACACACTACGGAGAAAACGTGGTAGAGGTTGTCTCTCCGGTTTACCTCAGGGGGAAGTATGGGTTGACTGACGGCGACAAAGTCAGGATTACGGTGACTTTGCCTGCCTCCAACTTGGTGATTGGTGGAAGTGACTCCAAGGCGGCGGGGGAGGATAAGAGTCAAATTGTGCCAGGTGCCTGAGTGGGATTGAGAGTTGTCGGAGGCTTTTCAGAAAGCCCGTAGCTGGGTGCAGCAGCGGTTAAGCGAAGGTAAGGGGCTGGCGGTTATTCAGTCATCCTTCCCACTCTTTAGGGAGGGGAACATAACCATAAACAGGGTCCTTTCAGCAGATCCGCCTCTCCTGGGCTACTTTGACGATAAGCTGGCTTTGAAGGTTAGCGATGGAGTCGTCAGGGCTGTCCACAGAGTTGCGAAGCTTCGCGGCCTCGACGTGGTTTTCGTGCCTCCAGAGGTCAGAATTGTTAAGGACGGCGTCTTATACGGGCTTGTCAGGGAGGATGGGTTTGCGGCCAGTGATGCAGGGCTCTTTAACGATTTGGCCGTAAAAATTTACGGGTTAGGCGGCTCTCCGGACCTTGAGGTGGATGTGAGGGACAGCTGGCTAAACTCGCTGGCTAGGCTGCTATCTGACAAGAACTTTGTGGAGACCTTCTTCCTTGTAATACTGGCCATTCTTATTCCACCCACGCTAGCAGCAATCTCTCTAATCATAACACCTTCCAGGTTCGTACCCGACCCCATCAGGTATGTGGCAGTCGTCGCCATATTTCTTGTTGCTTTCTATGTGGCCCGGCTCTACGTTAGGGAGAATCTTAAGCTTCGGCCGAGCTAATGAGCTTTTCAAGCTACACTTCGTAGTCTGGCGGCCTCGCAGACTTAGCGTAGTCTTCTCTCGCGGGGTGGAAGACATCGAGTGCTAAGGCTTCTTCTTCTCCTATGTTTTTTACCTCATGGTTCTCCCAGGGGTCTAACAGATAGGAGTTACCTGCCACAAGCACTCTCTCTCCGGTTCCTGTCTTGAAGAGAAGTGAGCCCCTGAGCACGACTCCTGCCTGAAGATTCAGGTGGCTGTGCATCGGGACTACAGCGCCCGGCATTATCTTGACCAGCATAAGCATGACCTGGGCGTTATGAGCCACTATCTTCCTGAATACTCCCTGAAAGAGCTCCTCCCAATCACCGGTGACCCATACCCTCATGTATGTAGGAGGCCTTAGCCCCTCTATATATCAAAGATGCATGCCCCTCCTGTTACACGTTATTTGCCGGCCAACTCTCTGACAAGCTGAAGGAGTATATTCGCTGGGGCGTCCGTCTTTATCGCGGCCCGGTCGTAGTGAGTAATCGAGGCCCTGTATCCGAGTTCCCTGAGCCTATCGACCACCGCTCTTGACTTCGGAGGCGATGTTCTTGCCCGCCTCGACACCTCCGCGAGTTGAAATGACCACGGCACATCTTCCGGCTCCTGCACCAGCATCATGAATAGTTTCATGGCCTCCTCATATGTCGGGTCGCCTGCAAGCTTGGAGGCCAGTATCTTCTCCAATACGCTCCGCTCATAGAGCTTACCCGTCCAGATGGGGCCGAGGGCCGCGTTGCTGCCCCCGCATAAGCTGCATTTCTCTGTCCAATTTGAGATGCTTTTCATGACGAAAGTATTCAGGCACTCTCTACAATAGACGAGGTATCCGACCTTGGCGGCGGCTTCGTAGGCTTTCCTCCTGCCCTTATCAACGGAGAGGAATACTCTTACAAAGTGCCTGTATGCGACAGACAAAATAGGCTCGGCCCCAAGCCCTAGGCGCGCAGCAGTCATGGCGGCGACCGCCGTTAGAGCCCTTATCGCAACCTCCTTAAAGAAACTGGTCTTTACAAGCGTGAGCCCATATCTCCAAAGCGCCGTTCTTCGCGACGAACCTGAGAGAGCAGCCAAATCCGTTGCCGAGACCCCTATCAGGCCCCGCCTCCCCGTGGCCCTAAAACCGTTCTCAAGAAACTTCACAGGCGAGCCAAAAGGATCTATATCGACGTAGCTGGCCCTATCCTCGGTAGCCAGTCTCGAGAGCAACAGGTTGGCGTCAGAGCGCTCTATGCTGACGCGTCCACCCAAGCCGTTACGCTCCACGTTAATCTTCATGAGCTTAACAGCCCACTCAGAGATGTCTCCCGCAACAGCCTCGGAGAAAACCCCCGACTCGAGGAGGAGCCTGATGACGCGTGCGCCGGTTCCTGCGAGGGGCTCCGCGACTGTACCGCTGCCGCTCCCAGAGAAGTACGCGTTTGTCGCCAAGACCGCGATGTCTCTGGAAACCTTTGAGAGGGGGTTATAGAAGGCTGGTAGCCTCGTGGTGGCGAGCTGCTCGCTTGTCTCGGGGACAACTAGCTCTGCACACCCCTCTTTTACTATCTTTGTTGCGAAGGGGAGTGAGGAAACCGCCCCCAAAATACCCTCACCTGTTATTGATGAAGATCTTGGCAATTCTCTCTGCAACAGCAACGGCCTCTCCCCTCCTCAACTCGATAAGCTCTGATACAGCTGTCCGCGCCTCCAGCACAATCGGGTCTCTAGAATAGTAGTGAAGTGTGAGAAGAGATTCTTTCGCCTCTTTTAAGAGCTGCCTCAGCATCTGCCTAAACCGCTGGCTCATAAGCTCCATAGGCCCCACCTCGTCGATAACAACTAACACATCCTGCGCCAAAGCCCCCCTCAACAACTCTGTGGCGAAGCCGTCGAGATTCTCCTTGTAAACCCTGTATTTCCCCAGCCGCGCTCCTCCCTCGTCAGACACCCTAGCAAGGGGTCGGCTGGCCCCTGTCTCAACATCGATGATGTCGAAACCTATCCGCCTCCCCTCAACCCTGACCTCACGCGTCAAAATCCCGGAGACCCGAAAACCGTTCTTCTTCAAGAGCTCAGAGGCTCGCTCAACGGCCGTTGTCTTCCCGCATCCGGGCGGCCCAGTAACCCCAATCAAAAGTCTCTGACGCATCCCTCATCTAAAACGATGTATGTCTGGAGGAGCAGCAACTCTACACTCCTTCCAGCCTGAACATGTCGTTGTATATCAGGTCCTCAAGATCGCTGATCTTTACTCTGGCCTGCTCGGCAGTGTCTCTGTCCCTGACAGTTACGGTGTCGTCTTGGAGTGTCTGGTAGTCGATCGTGATGCAGAGGTTTACGCCCACTTCGTCGGCCCTTGCATATCTTCTGCCAATCGAGCCGCGGTCATCGTAATACACGGGGATCGCCTTTCTAGACCTCTTTAACGCGTAGTAGACGTCTAGGGCCTTAGATGTGAGATTCTCTCTATCAAGAAGAGGGAAGATTGCTGCCTTTATCGGCGAGATAATTCTCGGCAACTTCAGGAGCGGCCAGTCCCTCTCTCCCTCACGATACGAGTGTTCAAGGATCGCGTAGATTATTCTCTCTACTCCGAATGAGGGCTCAACCACGTGCGGTATCATCTTGACGCCGTTGTTGTCGATTGAGAGGTCCTCTCCTGAGCCCCTAGAGTGAACTGTAAGGTCATAGTCTCTGCGATAAGCGTTTCCAACGATCTCCTTCCAGCCAAAAGAGAATTTCACCTCGAGATCGAAGTTTCCGCCTGAGTAGTGGGGGGTCTCTTCGGGTAGAAGGTGTCTAAACCTAGTGTTCTCGGGTGGAATTCCAAGGAGCTTGAAGAATCTAACCTCTTTTGCGAGATAATAGGCCAAAAATCTGTTCGGCACGATTCCCTCGGCTACAGCGTCTCCGGCCTTCAACTCTATGGGCTCCTCTCCACCGTGCAGCTGCTCCTCCCGTGTCAGAATACGTATCTCCGTGTCGGCAACCTCCTCAAACCCCCTCGGCCCCCTCTCATCGTTTGGCGCGAAGAATAGCTCAATCTCCATCTGGCTGAACTCTCTAAGCCTTATCACAGACTGCCTCGGCGCTATCTCGTTCCGGAAAGATTTACCCACCTGAGCCACGCCGAAGGGAAGTTTAGCCCTCATGCCATATGTAATTCTCTTAAAATTGAGGAATATGTTCTGCGCTGTCTCGGGCCTCAAGAAGGCCGACTCTTCAGCTCCACCGACAGAGAGCTTGAACATGAGGTGGTGCTCCCTAAAATCTGATAGCTCTCCTCTGCAGTGAGGACACCTGACGCCTCTCGTTTTAACAATCTGTTCCAGCTCTTCCAGGCTCTTCCCCTCAACTTTCAGCCCCAAGGCCTCCTCTATGAGCTGGTCAACCCTGTAGATCCTGCCGCAGCTTTTGCATGACGCCTTGGGGTCGCTAAATTTATCCACGTGTCCCGACGCCTTCAACACGTCGTATGGCAGGATTAGTGAACCGTCTATGAGGAAGACCTCGTATGATGTCTCCCTCCTCACGAACTCATCAATCCAAAAGCTCACGAGGTTTGATTTCACTAGGGCGCCTAGGGGCCCGAGGTCATAGAAGCCGGCTGGCGCTCTGTAAATCTCGGCGGTAGGGTTAAAGAACCCTCTCCTGAGAGCCAGCTGGACTATTTTGTCGGTGAGCTGCTCAGGCATACCCTTAAACTATTTGTATTGCGCGAATAAATAGCTGAGGAAACCAGCCTAGCCGCTACGGCCTCACCTTATTCTCAACCACTCGGTGACTCATAGGCGGAGCTCGGCGCCACATGACGGGCACTTGTTCCCTAAATCTATCCAGACACTCATACAGTCTTTATGGAAAAGCGCACCACAAGACTTACACTCCACAGAATCCGACCCTGAAACTATATCGCCGCAGATTAGGCACTGAGTCTCCCCAAGCGGCGCTCTCTCTTCTCTCCGGGGGGCGGCGGGCTCGACCACCTCTGTGGGTCTCTGAAAACTCTCCTCCACAGTTCTGAGAGACGGCTCTGCTATCGGCTCCTGAATCTCTACGAATGATTCCTCAGCTCCCGTCGGCCCCCATCGAGCCTGAGGGCCAATATATTGGGTTACTTTAGTTCTCAGCCCCGCGATTAAGGCTAGGACAGAAGCCCCTGCTATGGCTATGCCGGTGAATAGGGCGGCGAATAGCCCTGTCTCAGGCACGTAATTTAGGTTCTGAAAGCTGGGCAGCTTTACAAGATATGTGTAGAGCGGTGAGAGGAGAGCAAGCCCTGCAGACGTGAAAGAGACCAAGGGAGTCACAACCCTGATCTTAGATATGTCCCTGAGGTTTGAGGACAATACTCCGACAACGCCTGCCGCAGCACCCGCGCTGAGAGACAGCATGAGAGGCTCCATGAAAGTATAACCTGTAATTAGGCTCCTGCCCACGTTGTCGTAATTGATTGAAAACCAGTTCAGAATGAGGCTGAGGGCGTGAGTAGCTCCGAGTAGAGAGATCAGGGCGCCAATTCTGCTAAACCTAGCTAGGGCCTCGCCCACATGAGCGATCATACATCTGCTCTACCACGGGTGCGCCTATATATAAATAAGCTCCCGCGCCTCCTCCAAAGATGCGTGAGCCAATAGAGAATACAGATTTATATCCGATTAAGTAATGGGAGTGAGTAAGGATGGGCTCAATAATCGGCCGTCGCTCAGAGGAGCTCGAGGCAATATCCCAGAATTTAAGGGCTATAACCATTCAGCTCCAGAACCTCGAGGCGCTGGTCTCCGGCAACGTCGCGGGTCAATTAAGAGCGGCCGTTCAAGAGATAGTCTCTAAGCTTGACGCCTTAGCAACCTCTCAGCCCGAATACATGATAAGAGAGTTTCTGGACGGTGTAAACACGTTAAAGTCGCTCTCATCATATCTGGCGATCTTCCAAGAGCAACAGGAGGAGCTTACAAGGATTCTCGAGTTTCAGAGGGAGCAGGTTGATGTCCTAGAGAAGGCGAGGATGGCGATAGTCCATGAGAGGGAGAAGCTGGAGCAGGAGAGAAGCAATCTGGAGACTCTGAAGCAGGAGTTGATAACGCTCAAGCAGGAGATCGATGAGAGGGACAGGTCGCTCAAGAACTATGAGAGGGAGGTGGCGGAGCTTGAGGAGCGTAAGGCCTTTCTGGAGGAGAAGGTGAAGGAGTTGCAGGCCGCGTATATCTCGGCTCTTCAGTCTGCTACAGAGGGCATTGAGAGGATTATGAAGGAGTTGGATAGGAGGTTTAAGGTGAGGGAGGCTAGGCTGGAGAGGCTTGTCAGGCTTGAGGAGCGTAAGAGGGAGGAGATAGAGAAGCTTGAGGCCGCGAAGACCATGACCGAGGAGTATAACAGGCAGTTCTCCCAGTTGACCGACGAGATTAGGAGGCTGGAGAAGAGAAGGAATCAGCTTCTTCAGGATATATCTAGGCTCGAGGCTGAGAAGAAGGAGCTTGAGAGGATTAAGCAGGAGCTGAGGGGCGGGATACTGCGCGGAACGACCTAGCTTTCCTGAGTCTTTAAGTAGCGCTCGACTATATCGGCAAGATAGTCAAGCAGGTTTAGTCTCTCCTGGATCTCGCCCAGTATGTCCTCCATGTATTCTAGCCTTTTTTCCAGCTCAGCTATGTCGGACCTTAGTGCCTGTATTGCGTCTTGAATCTCTTTCACCTGAACAGTGGGTAGATGTCTGCTGGTCAGCTGTGTCGCGACTTTCTCGATCTTCTCGTCCTGCTCCAGTAGGCGTGCAGAAATCTTTTCAAGGGCTCGGAACGTGCTTTCGAACTCGGGGACACGGCCTCTAGGTGTCTCTATTTGGTTTATTTCGATGCTTTCCTCCTCGTCTGATTCATCGGGATTCTGGACATTTTTTTCACTCATAAAGGCTCACCCTGCACTTAGGGCATGAGGACTTCGTGTTCTTGAGATTCTTGTAGCAGTCTGGGTGAAATGTGGCCCCGCAATAGTTGCACTTGACGGTCTCTGATGGGTCCTCGATCTCCAGTAAGCAGGCGTCGCAGTTTGTTATTGACCAATCCCAAACTCCGAGGGACTTACCCACCTTAACCCTTAACAATCCATGTTAAGAGGATGGGCAGCTATATAAAATCCGCTCCTGACCCAGCCCCGCGTATTAGGGTTTTTATCGAGGGTTGGAGTAGACTGTTCAGCACCATGGGTCTGTATGCTTTGATGAACGAACTTTGGAGGAGAAGACCAGACGAGCTGAGGGAATTATTGAGGGAGAGGAGAATTCTCTGGCGTAGGGAGCCCTCCGTAGTTAGGGTGGAGAAGCCCCTGAGAATCGACCGTGCCCGGAGAATCGGATACAAGGCAAAGCAGGGCTTTGTTGTGCTCCGGGTCAGGGTTAGGAGAGGAGGCTTCAGTAAACCGCGCCCCAACTCTGGCAGGAGGCCGAAGGCGCTGGGAACCGTGCTCCATAAAGTTAATTTGACGATGCTTGAAGAGGCGATAAACAGGGCGAGGAAGAAGTATCCCAACCTCCACCCACTTGGGGGATATCCCCTAACCTATGACAGCATCTATAAGTGGTTTGAGGTTATAATGGTGGACCCATACCACCCCGCCGTCAGGAGCGACCCAGAGATCAAGTTGGACAGCACGCTCCTCCGAAGGGTTGAGAAAAAACTCAAAAAATAATAAAGCCCTCGAGTAAGTAGTCAGGGATGGCTATTATTCTCGCCGCCCTTTCACGCCACGAGACAGGTTTCTCTGCATTTGTGGATGACGTTCTACGCCTCTCGCATAGGTGGCCTACCACCGAGACCTACGCTGATAATACACGCGTCTCTCTAAGCGAGCTAGCCGGAACGCGTGGACAAATATGCCTCGTCGTGAATCACGCAGGATCAAGTGTTGTCGTGGAGCAGGGTGAAGAGTTGGTGGTGTTTCTGAGCCCCTCCAGACTCCTGGGGAGGGAGGAGATTGAGGAATCACCCTTCGCCTCAATAATTCACGTCAGCAGAGACAGAGTCCTGATTAGGCAAGGACCCACAGGCTCTCCCCCCCTCGCCTATAAACTCTCTAAAGACTGCGTCGTGGTCTCCAGCCTGCCTCGACTGGTGAATAATGAATTCGGTGAGGCCACTTATTCGCCGCCAAAAAGCGACGTGCGGCTAACACCAGGAGCTGTGGAGGTGAGCCATAAGGGAGCACAGAACCAAGAGCTGCCCACCGAACATCAGGCGCTGGACAGCGAGGCTCAACTCCTCTTAGAAGCCCTCACAGACTCCATCAAAAAATCTGTGGCGAAGAGGCCCTCGATATTGTTCTCAGGAGGGCTGGATAGCTCCCTACTTTTGTGGCTATGTATGGACATGGGCCTCAGGCCCCTTGCGCTCTCCGTGGGCATGAAAGGCTCGCACGACTTAACCACTTCCAAGCGGGCGGCAAGTGTCATAGGGGCCGACTATCTCCCCATAGAGCTAACAGAGGAATCCCTGAGAACCTCCATCAGCCACTTAATGAAGAACTTAGAGCTACCGAGCAAGATGGATAAGGCTTTAGCTGTTTTAGTTTATGAGGGCTCAAAGTGCTCCGCCGAGAATGGTCGTAGACAGTTGATATCCGGTCAGGGGGCTGATGAGCTTTTTGGCGGATACATTAAGTATCTCCGTCTAGTGGACCGCGGCGAGGCTATTAAAGCGGAGTCGGAGATGAGGCGTGACGCCGAGAGCCTCTGGTATAGGAGTATTCCGAGAGATTACGGCTCTGCTTGCCTTGCTGGATGCCTCATGACCACACCCTACCTAGATGAACGAATCGTCAAGAATGCATATAAAATGCCGCTCCAATTCAAGGTTTCCAGAGGTGTGAGGAAAGTGGTCTTAAGGATGGTTGCAAAGCTCGCAGGGCTGCATGAAGATGTGGCTATGATTGAAAAGAAGGCAGCCCAGTATGGAACAGGTATTGAGAGAGCCTTAAAGAGGCTCTCCGTCTAAATGAAGGGGGGAGGTAGAATTATGGAAAAGGCGTCTCTAGCCCTTTCCATCGTCTCCCTCACGCTAGCTGTTTTGCTGGTCTTCCAATTCATTGATACGCAGCAGCAGATCGCGAGCCTCTCCTCTCAGCTAGCAAACGCAAATAGGGTAGTAGAGGAGCTTAGGAAAAGTCTCCAAGATCTAAAAACAACTACCATATCGCTAGAGAACACGTGGAGGACAAAAATAAACATAACGACCGTTGAATGGAACATAACAAGCATTTACGAGGAGGCTAAAGAGTCGGTCGTCGAGATCAAGACTATCTATAGGTTTGGTGAATCGATAGGCTCCGGATTCATCTACGACACGCAGGGGCACGTTGTGACGAATAACCATGTGGTGGAGGGTGGTGTGGAATTCTATGTCTACTTTTTGGATGGTAGCGCGTATAGGGCGACATTAGTTGGCAGAGACCCAGACACTGACTTGGCTGTGCTTAAAATAATCTTGCCGGAAGGCGCGGGGATCTCGGCTAAACCCTTGAGGCTCGGGAACTCTACCGAGCTCAGGATAGGTGAGCAGATTCTTGCCATCGGGAACCCCTTCCAGCTCACGGGCAGCGTTACCACAGGTATAGTGAGCCAGAAGGGTAGACTTTTGCCTTCGAATAGAGGATACCTCATACCTGGAATTATACAGATAGACGCGGCGGTTAACCCGGGGAACTCAGGCGGCCCCATACTGAACATGAAGGGGGAAGTGGTCGGTGTGGCCACAGCCATAGAGTCGACCACGGGAGGATTCTCAGGGATAGGATACGCCATCTCGTCCAACGTAGTTAAGAGAATTGTACCCGTGCTAATAGAGAAAGGCGCATATACTCACAGTTATTTAGGGATATCTGGGACAGAGATCAATTCCTTAGTCGCGCAGGAGCTCGGGCTGTCTACCAAGAAGGGGTTGCTAGTGCAGAACGTGGTGGCAGGTGGCCCGGCTGAGAGGGCCGGAATTCGGGGAGGAAATCGGAACATCGAGGTTGCAGGCGTAGTCTATAGAGTGGGGGGCGACATCATCATTGCGATCGACGGGAATCCCGTGGCGAGCATGGACGACCTCTTAACCTACATGGTTGAGAGGACTAATCCTGGTCAGAAAGTGGTCTTAAGTGTTCTGAGAGGCGGAGATGTAATAAATGTTGAGGTTACTCTGAGCTCGAGGCCTTAGAGCGGCAGCAGCCCTATCATGAAGAGTGGTATGAAGACGAGAGAGAGCGTGTTAAGCAGCTTGATAAGTATGTGTAGGCTCGGGGCGTAGGTGTCCTTCATGGGGTCTCCGAGAGTGTCTCCCACAACAGTCGCCTTATGCGCGTCCGTCCCCTTCTTTCCACTAATTTCTAAAAGCTTCTTCGCGTTGTCCATGGCGGCGCCGCCATAGAATCCGAGGATCGCCAGAGGTATAGCGCTGATGGTCGCCCCCATGACGAGAGCTCCCACAGCCCTCCAGCCAAGCAGAACGCCCAGCAAGATAGGCGCGAGTGTTACTGTCAGTGTCGGGGTAACCATGAGCCTCAGGGCTGTCGAGGTGGATATGTCAACACATCTACCATACTCAGGTCGGCCCGTTCCATCCAGAATTCCGGGAATAGAGGCGAACTGCCTCCTCACCTCCTCAACCATTCGATACGCTCCCTTGGCAACCGCGTTCATCGCTTGACCTGAGAAGAGAAACGGTATCATGCCTCCTATGAAGAGGCCTATCACAATGGCCGGAGAATTGAGCTGGAGTCCCTGGCTCAGTTCCTCAACACTTTTCAACAGGTTCTCAGCCTCCTCGACCCCGATAGTCCCTAGTTCAAAGATTCCGGCAAGATACCTAGCCACCTCTAGGAGGAACGCTTGGAAGAGTAGGAGGGCAGCGAGTGCCGCAGAACCCATGGCATAGGACTTTGTGAGAGCCTTTGTTGTGTTGCCGAGAGCGTCAAGGGGTTCCAGCCTCTCTCTAATCTCAGGCTCGGCGTTAGTCATCTCAGCAATTCCCCCTGCATTATCAACTATCGGCCCAACACCGTCCATCGTCAAGATGAACCCGGCGGTAGAGAGCATACCCATCGTCGCCATGGTCGTCCCGTATATGCCGCCGAGAAGGGGGTCTCCGAGACCAACACTCTCAGACCAGAAGCTTCCAAGAATGTAAGATGCCGCCACCGCAGCAACCACAGTGGCGACAGGTAGCATCGACGAGATCATGCCCGTAGACAGCCCGCTCATCGCTGTGAGCGCCGGCCCGGATTGGGAGTTCTGAGCAATGACAGCGACGTAGCTCGACCGCACCCCCGTGTATAATTCGCTGTAAAACATTATGAGAACACCTGCGACTAGGCCTATCACCATAGTTAAGTAAAGGGGCCAGCCGCTAGGCCCGAAAATATACCAGCTCGCGATATACATCATCACGGCGGCCAAGATGCTTGTAATGAATAGTCCTTCACGGAGAGGCCCAATCGCCTCCCTGAAGCCCTTCCTCGAGACAGCCCAGAACACGCCGACAAGAGTTGCGACAACACCCAAGGCCCTAATGATAAGGGGAGTAACAACATAGAGCTCGTTAACGCCCTTGAAGAGTATAATCGAGACCACTAGCGCAATAATCATACCTCCTAGGTTCTCAGCAGTCACGGACTCGAACAGGTCTGCACCCCTACCAGCCTCATCTCCAACGTTATCCCCCACAAGGTCAGCCACAACCGCAGGATTTCGCGGATCATCCTCAGGAATCCCGGCCTCAACTTTACCAACCAAGTCTGCGCCGATATCCGCGCTCTTTGTATAAATGCCGCCTCCAAGCTGGGCGAAAAGAGCTGCGAGGCTGGCTCCAAACCCGAAGCCCGCGAGCAGGCCAGGGTCCCTGAAGACGGCGTAGAGAATCGAGAGGCCGAGCAGGCTCATGGCTATAACAGCCAAACCCAAGGAGGCTCCGCCGAGAGTCGCGACTCGTAGCGCCGGCATACTCCCATGAGATGCGGCATAAGCGGTCCTCACGTTGGCCCTCGTGGCTGCGTCCATCGCGATAAAGGCCGCGACAAGCGAGAAAGTAACACCCAAGAGGAAACTCCCAGCCATAGCCAAGCCGTACACGAATCCACCAATTGCGGGAAAGGCCGAGAAGCTGACAAGAATCAGAACAGCAATTCCTCCAGCCAGCAACGCAATCGTCCTAAACTGCCTCCTGAGATAAGCGCTAGACCCCTCCCGAATAGCCCGCCAAATCGCGACGAAAGAGTCTGGCCCTTTAGGAAGCCTCTCAACATAAGCTATTAAAAGCACAGAAGCAACCGCGCCCACTATCCCTATGCTGAGAGTGAAAAGCAGCGGGTCCATACAGCTACAGCTAAACTATGAGGTGGAGGAGTATTTAGACCCGAGCTTTAGACAGCCTCCACCCGCAGACTCGGGAAATACGTCTTAAAGCCTGCCCTCAAGAAAGGTTGATGAGTAGGAAGAGGCTGGAACCATGTTTTTAGTTTTTAATGTGTTTAAATGTATAATTAATCAAACTTTTGCAGCTATTTATGATTTTAAAAATAAATAATGCGGTGATAGAATTAAAATATGTGGAGGTGTTCGCGTAAATATGTCATATAGCAAGTGGGCGTCGAGGTTCATCTGGGCCGCTATCATCCAGGGCGCGCTGGCGACGGTGCTGACACTGTATATCGTCATTGGGCAGGTCACCTTTTTGAAGCCTGAGCCGAGCAGGGTCATAGCCTTCGGCTCTGCAGGTATGTGGTTCACCATGGGGTATCTGACGTATCTGATTATAGGTGTTATGGGAGTGGCTGTGACGGCTCTGTTCTACCAATACATCGAGTCTACACTTGGGAAGCCGTATGGCGGGCTGACCGATAAACTGGCTTGGCTTCACCTAGTTTTGATGAATGTTGGAGTGGTTGGGGCGACCTGGCTGATGATGCTGGGGGGATATCTCGGAGGCTCTGCGATGTTGCCCCCCGAAGTCGGCGGAAGGGGATGGAACGCGGGGCAGGTGCACGTCAATGTCTTCTACGGCATACCGCTCGGGTACCCGGTCTGGATATCTCTCTTCATCATAGTCCTTGCCCTCGGCGTCATCCTAGGTGGTGTAGGCTACATCGTCAACTGGAGAAGGCGTTAAAACCAACACCAAATATCTTTTAACTCTTTACATTCACCTTTGTTTCATGCTGGTATCAAGAGGTAAGTGAGTACATGTTAGTTGAGCGGGGAAGCATGTATCGGGGTTCTTTTATTCGGTTGGGCCCGGTGGGATTCGAACCCACGACCTACCGGTTATGAGCCGGCCGCTCCACCTGGCTGAGCTACGGGCCCCCGCTAGTGATTCTCCTTCAATTATTCTCGCTTATTAGGGTAATTTAAGGTATTTCGCGGACCGACACGTATAAGCTTAAGCAGAGGTCATCGGATATCGGCATGCTTGTATGGGGAGGCGGTGAGAAAGCTGAGGTTACACGCATCGCCCGGGCAATTTCATCTCCTATTCGGCTCTCGATTATAGAGGCTCTAAACACATCGCAGATGAGCTTCTCAGAGCTCATCAAGTATTTAGGGTTGAAGGATTCGAAGAATGTCGGGAAATTCACCTATCACATTAAGACACTTTTACGCGCGGGGCTGGTTGCATACTCAAACAAGACACGCCTCTACTCCCTCACCCCATTGGGCAAGAACGTCGTCGAAGTTTTAACCAGATTCACCGGCGTTTCTCACGGCGGCGGAATAGTCGCTCAGAGATTTGATTATTCGATGGAAGTTGTTAACAGAAACAGCGTAGCAGAGTTCATATCTGAGGCGCTGCAACTGCCTCCAGACCTAGCTCGGCGGGTAGGCATTCTCGTGGAGAAAAGGCTGGAAGAGCTTCGTGAAACACCAATACAAAGATGGCTGATCGACGATTTAACGAGGCTTGAACTCGTAAACAGCCAAGTCTCCATAGAGAAGCTTTCGAACATCTCCCCTACAACTCCATCCCTATATGAGCTCTTCAAGGCGTTTCAACGCTCAGTGGACAGTAATGATATAGCGTCATTCAACCGATACGTCCACCATACAGTCATGAACAGACTTGTAGTCGAGAGACTCTTCCCACGACAGATCAGGAACCAATACTTCATGGGAGAGATCGACATACTCTATCCCTCCTGGAGCATCACGCACGTCTACAGCTTGTCCCTCGACATAACGGATTTATCACAAAGCATAAAGCTAGCGGGCATGGTATTCAACGACTTAGTAGCCACAAGCCACTCTTCTCAGGAGGCACCTCACATCCCTTACTCCAGCTTCGGTTTACCCCAAGTAGTTTACCGCGTAATTGAAGCCCAACCCCGAAAGATCGTGGAGGGGTCTTCAACCTTTAAAGGCGACGCTCGATTTCAGCGCTTTTTGAGTTTTTGCGGGTTAGCAGATGTTGTGCGGGTGGGGCTTCCATCCAGCTTATCTCAGCCGTTTCTCTGCACCCTGTGCCAAGACTCGAAGGTTAAGATGACACAATACGCAGTTCAGATGGTTTCCCAAGAGGGCTTCGCAATCCATGCGTTCATTGGTATAAACTTGATGAGGCTGGTAACCTTAAACGGTTTTAATGAATCCTCTCTGTTGGCTAGGGCGACGGAGACTTTCGAGAGTCTTGCCAAGTATCTGCATCGTAGCACACAGTACCTCCAGAGAATTCAGAGGATTGGTTCAAAGACACGGCTATATTACCTTCTGGCGCCGGTGGGGCTGGTCGAGGCTTTGAAGCTGTTTTTGGAGCCCAGATCTATGGAGGATAAGTATCGTAGTATGTGTAAGGTGCTTAATATCTTGTCGAAAGCCGCAGATAATGTAGTTTCTCTTCGCGGCAAGGCGATATTGGCTTCAAAGTGGCCCCGATCATTATCAGAGAGGATGCACTCGATAGACGAGCTTATGTTGCCCAGGCGATTTGAGGGGACAAACACTAGCATCCAGCTCTCTGAATATGCAAACAATTTAGCAGAGATGTTGATAAGCTTAGATACTGAGCAACTGAGGGAGATTGTGCGTTTAATGGGGCAATTAATCATAGACGACGATACGGTGAAGATTATGGTGAAGCAGCAGGGCATGGAGCCATTTCAAGACATGCTGGCCTCTCTTCCCATACTTCTACATGTCTCCCCGCAACAGCGTGCTACAGCTTCTTAGCCTTGAGGCTAAGTATTGCTCTAGCTAAGTCGCCTCCCGCCTCTATCAGCGCTCCTCTTGCGGCCTCCTCATCTACGCCTGCTTGGCTAGCCACAAGCGCTACATCTTCCGGAGTCGGCTCATAGGCATGCTTCTCAACTTCCACGGCAGGAGCCGATTCTATTTCTCGGCCGCCCACAATCTGGTAAATCCGTCCCGTTGGAGAGTCTATATAGACAACAGTAGCCCCCTCAATCCTGATGATCTTGTTTTCCAGCTGTATAGTGACCTCCTTGGCAGTTCCAAGCTCCTCCATTGAGAGTCCGAGACTACTCAACATCCTGTCCTGCATTCTTCTCAATTCTCGCGGGCTAAGCCTTTTCAAATTCTCGACATCTTACATTTTATCGCATCTATGATTTATTTTTTTGTGGCGATTGAGAGTAACACTTATCAAGCTTCAAGATTATTATAATGATCAGGGTTGGCTCAGTTACCCGACATTTACGCGTTTATCCCCGTGGGTGGCGCGGCGAAGAGGCTGCAGCCTCTTACGCTAGAGGTTTCGAAGGCTCTTGTCAGATTCTTGGGTAGGCCGCTAATCGAATATACTATTATTCACCTGGCCCGGCAGGGCGTTAGAAACTTTATCTTTGGGGTTAAGGGGTATGTTAACTATAGGTCTCTTTTCGACTATTTTCAAGAAGGCTACGGTATATCGTCAAAATACGGGCTAGACCCAAGGATATCCATAAAATATCAGCCAAACATCGATGACGTAGGCAGCGCGGATAGCTTCCTAATAAACTTAGAGTATTATGGCCTCGATAATCCCGTGATTGTAGCTCAGGGAGACATTATATTCAATATAGATCTTGAAGACCTTTTACAATTTCACGAAGAAAACTCCGCCTTCACGACAATAGCAGTCACACGAGTGTCAGACCCCTCAGCCTATGGTGTTGTAGAAGTCGACGGGAAGGGCAGGGTCAGCGGTTTTGTGGAGAAGCCGCGCCGCGAAGAGGCACCATCAAACCTGGCCAGCACCGGAATCTACTTGTTCTCCAGGGATGCGAAGCGGATCTGTCCTGACCCTGACCTCAGAGCGAGAAAAGCGACACTCAGGAGACTCGACTTCGGCATGGATCTAATTCCCTACTTGATTCAGAAAGGATTTAGAGTCTATGCCTACGAGATTAAGGGAGACTGGTACGATGTGGGGACACCCGAGCTCTATCTCCAATCAATGAACAGGATCATGAATAGTGGGTTAATGAATGGTTTTTTCGCCGAGCCCATCTATGAATCGGGGGGCTCGAGGCTCTGGATACTTGGGCAGAGCCAGGCTGCGCTACGGAGAAAAGAGGAGATCTTACGGAAGGTTAAGGAGGGCAAGATCAGGATAGAGGGTAATGTCTTGATTGGTAGACATTGCCAGATAGGTGATGATGTTATAATCTCGGACTCCTGTGTAGATAATTATTGCTACATCGGTGATAGTGTCACAATTGAGCGCTCAGCAATTCATGACAGAGTATATGTTGGTGAGGGCGCATACATCCAAGACTCTATCGTGGCCAGACATGCAAAAATCCTTTCCACAAGGACAGAGCCCACTGTGATAATGGGGTTAAGCATTATCGGGGACAATGCCCTCGTCGAGAAGGGGTCTATGTTAACGAATGCGAGAATAGCGCCTCACACATACATTGCGCATGAGGCGGCAATCGCTAAAAGAGAGCTTGTCTGAGACAACATATCTGCAGCTTCTATGACTTTATGTCTGCTTACGTGGTGGTTGACGCTGGTCTTCAACGTAAATGGCGATTATTGTGTGCTTGCTCCCTCCACAGTTGGGGCACTTCTCTTCCACGCCTCCGAAAATGTAGTCCCCTTCTTTGTGGGGGCGAGTGTGGATTGAGCCGCAGCTTTGACACTTCAGCTGAGTGATCGGGTTGAACGGCATCGGTTTCAGTTTGGTAATCGCGCCCAACTGTCCAGGCCCCTCAAAGGTCCTAATCATTTCCTCGATCACCTCCTTTTAAAGCCCAACCCCTACGGTGTTTCCGATTCCGGCCACGATGGCGGTGCCGTTAGAAGGAACTTTACTCTTAATAAGCTCCTTCACCCTACTTACTACAGAGTCGGCGGACTTGACGATGCTCTCCCTCATTGGAGTAATCGCCTCAATTATCGATTGGTAGATAACTATAGCGTAAAGTGGGACCTCCTTCTCTTTAGCCAATGTCTCAATCTTGAACTTGTCTATGCCTGGCCCCCCAATAGCGACGCCCACGCCTTCAGCTATCTTGCCTGTCTCTTCGCCCTCAAGCTTTAGAGCAGCGTCGATCGTTATGATCAGGTCCGGCTTAGTATCCATCTCATAGACCAGCTTTCTCACAGCCTCTCCGGGCCTACCAACCGTGCCTCCAGGCCCAATCGGCCTCACCACATAGACCCTCCTCCCCTCAAACTCGACAACATTAAGCCATGTATCCTTCGCAATCTCGGTCTCCGATATGGGCTTGCTTTCCTTTACAAACTTCGCGGCGGAGAGGACTCCAACTCCGTCGCCTATCGGTATTCCCTTCAAAAAGGCATAGGATGCCTGCCTGTAGGACTCGGCCAACTCCATAATCATCGGTAACTGAATCTGTATCTGTAAAGCCAAGAAATAGTTAGCCATCCTCTTACCCAGTAGGTAATAGTGCCTCACGACTCTGTATATCAGGTTGAGAGCCCTCGCTACCTCTACGAGGTTTGAGAGGCTCTTAACCCTGTGAATATCGGCCTTCGGCGCCATCTTCGCCACGCTCTCCTCAAACCTTGAGTCGCCAATCTCGAGGATGTGCTCCAGCTTATACACGATACCTGACGGGTCCATGGACTCAGGGGGGATGTAGAAAAACTCCAACAAGTTGTCGAGCTCTTTCTCGATCGGTGAGGTATCCCCTCCGTCAATGTACTTCTTAATCGTGTTAAGCGTCCTCTCCCGTACCTCATCCCTAAGCTGCTTCAAAACAGCCAGCCTCTTCTCAATGTAGCGGAGTACAAAGGCCAGCTGAGTTCTCTGACCGAAATAAGGGTAGATGAAAAAGAAAGAGATAAGGAATAGAAACCACAGGACCTGTATCAATACAGCTAAGCTATCCCCTGAAGAAGGAGTAAGTGTTACCACGGCTCCTTTTCAAAGGAGTGGGTTGATACTCATAAATCTATCTCTAAGCCACGGGTTCAGTTTAAGTGCTCCACCTCACCGGCTTCCCGGGTCAAAGATGATGAATACTTATGACGCGGTGCCTCAGAAAGTTTAAGGCTCAGTAATAAGCATATTGATAGGTTAAGAGCGCAGTATGCGTTGCAGCAAATGCGGTGCAGAAGAGGTTCTTCCCTTCAAGTGCGCATACTGTGGGGAACAATTCTGCTCGAAGCACAGGCTTCCAGAGTCTCACGACTGTCGGGCGATTTATTTGGCCCGCAGCATTCTTGAGATCGAGAGGAGGGAGGCCAGGCCGCAGGAAGGTTCTCCAAGATCTACGACGATGCTGGCTGTGAGAGCTGAGATGCTGGTGTCTAGGCTGACAGCCATGGAGAAAGGGTCGGAAGTTGTTCACATGGCTGGTGGAGCTGGTATAGTCGCGGCCGTGGCTTTCTCGATGGTTTATCACTGGGCTGGGCTGTTAGGCCTGCCGCTACTGATAGCCGTGATTATGGGCGTCGTGGGCTCCTTCATCGCTCATGAGCTGGCACACAAGCTTGAGGCCATAAGGCAGGGACATTGGGCAAGGTTCAGGCTTAACCTCATCGGCTCAATAATTAGCCTAATCTCCATTCTACTTCCTCTGAAGTTCATCGCTCCAGGCGCGGTCGTTATACTGGGCCCCGTAACTCATCGTGGTGTCTCGAAAATATCGGCTGTGGGTCCGCTGGTCAACCTGGTAATAGCCGGCGTCCTCCTGGCCGTCATATATGTAGCGTATTCCATGTTAGGGGTTCTGGACTATGCCCTCTCGATCGCGTTGTTGTTGATTGGGCATCTAAACTCACTGATGGGTCTCATAAACCTGATACCCATTAGTCCACTTGATGGGTTAAAGATCATCACGGCGTCTTTCAGGTCTTGGGCATCCTATATGGCGGTCGCGGTGGTTCTCTTCTTGGCTTATTACTTTAGGCTGCCTTTAATCTAGGATATTCCTTTATCGCTTTTTTATTCTCTGTTTTGTCCACTCGAGGAGTGGCCCTGTCAAAACGTGGGGGGCGCCTCTTAGCTCTGAGGTTCGTGATACCCCTGCCAACGCGGCAGCTACCTTGACCTCTTCTGTGAGCTGACCGATCAACGTCAGCACCTCTTCTAACCCCTGTACTGAAGCTTTTAGAAACGGCTGCGCTAACCCAGCAATATCAGCGCCTAGTACCAGTAGTTTAGCTATCTCTAGCCCGTTTCTTATCCCGCCGGAGCCCACAACCTGAAGACCATCGACCTGCTTGACTTCTAAGACCGAGGCAGCTGTTGGAATGCCCCATTCTTGGAACACCTCTGCTAGACGAGCCCTATCGGTCCTTCCAGCCTCGATCGCTCTCAGCCTCTCGATCTCGACCCAGCTGGTTCCTCCCCTGCCCGCGACATCTATCGCAGCTACTCCAGCGTCGCGAAGAACAACAGCATCTTCGTATGAGACGCCGCAACCCACCTCCTTAACTATTACGGGGACACCGATTTCGCCGCAGAGCTTCTTAAGCTGGGCCAGAAACCCTTTGAAGCCCCGGTCACCTTCCGGCTGAATGATTTCTTGGAGAGTATTAAGATGGACAGCAATTGCGTCAGCTTCAATCATCTTTACGGCCTGCCATGCAAGCTGTGTGCCGTGCTGTACCAGCTGTGCAGCTCCGATGTTTGCGATCAGGAAGACTTGTGGGCCTGCCTCGCGGGCTGCTCTAAAAGTATATTGGAGCTCCGGCCTTTGGACTCCTGCCCTCTGACTTCCAACGCCCATAGGTATCTGTGCCCTCTCAGCCGCCTCGGCGAGGGTTGCGTTTATTCTCGCCGCTTCTTCAGTCCCCCCTGTCATACCCTCTATGAGAATCGGAGCCGAGAACCTCCTACCCAGGAAATAAGCTGACGTGTCTATGGCGTCTATGTCTATATCTGTAACAGCCCTGTGAATGATGTGGACATGGTCGAGCCAATTACTCCCTCTCTGAACTGACTGATTTTCGAGCACTATCCTCACATGGTCCCGCTTCCTCTCAGCTACCCCCATTACCCAGTCGGGATCCTCCACCGAGAGGGGAACTCCGCGCGAATATTAAGCGTTAACCTCTTCACTAGCCTCTTGCTGCCCTGCGATCTGCTTCTGCTGCCTTTTCAATAAGGTCGTAAGATAACCCGCGACCTTGTTTCGAAGCTTCTTAGAGACTGCCCCTCTCAGAACCCGCCCCACAAGGACCTTGTTAGACTCGAAGTCAGGTTTTACAAGGTCCGGATAGTCCTCTAAAATCTCTCCAGCCAGAACTTTGACCTTCCTCGTCCGAATCTTGCCCAAATCCTCAGCAGTGATTTCGAACAGGCATGTTATTAAGTTGTCTTTCGATTGTTGAGGGACTTTCCTCGTAGCTACCTGTTTGCCTTCACTGACTCTTTCAGATTATCCAGTTCTCGGCTGCTCAGCGTCTTCACGCGTTTTTCTGTCAAGATTCCCGTGGGTCTGAAGAACATGACAAGGAGAAGGCTGGTGCTGAGGAGGATTGGGGTCAGCCATATCACATCAAAGGGAAGGAAGGCTCCAAGTTCTCTTTTGAAGACGTCTATGAGTCGGGAGCCGACCATGAATAATATAACGCCTATGGCTGTGCCCAGGTTATTTCCGGCTCCTCCAACGATGACCATAACCCATGGGATGAATGTGTGGTTGGCTCTGCTGTAGTTTTTAGCGTTCACTGCTCCTGAGTTGAGCGCTAACATCGCTCCAGCCAAGCCTGCCAAAGCCCCGGCTATGATGATTGTCTTCCTTTTAACACTCACCGTGTCCCTGCCCAGCGACTGCGCTAAGACCTCGTCGTCCCTGATTGATTTGAGGAGCCTCCCATAAGGACTCCTAGTCAGTAGCTCGACAAAAACGAATGTTAGAAAGGCGAGAAGCGTAAGGAACCCCGCTAATACATAGCCCCTATTTGCGACCGGAATCCATCCGAAGAAGCTCGGAACGAAGACACCTAGTGTCCCCCCGATTAAGTTCTTGTAATTGTCTCCGATGAGTATCAATATTTCGCCCATAGCCAGTAGAGTCATGGCTAGGTACTCTTCTTTTAGCCGGACCGCAGGTATGCTGGAAAGTAGTCCAAGACCCGCTCCAACGAGCATGGCAGCAACAAGTGAAAAGAGCATCAGGGACATGGCCAATAACGGGTCCCGCGCAAGCACCTCGTTGACCTTAGGCATTATCTGGGCGTGGTTATCAAAGTAGTTCAGCTCCTCCCCAAAGCCATACAGCATCACGATCAGTTGGCCAGGCAGCGCGCCCACTAGAAAAGCCCCTCCCGTGACACAAAGCACCTTCCCGAAATTGGGTATCCCTCCAAAGCCGTACTCTAGGTTAAGGCTAAGCGAGATTACTAAGTATGCCGAAATCCAAGGAACGAGGTCTAGTAGGAACCTCAGAATCTGCTCAGGCTGCGTCATTTCGCTTCACGCCCCCATCTCCATCTCAGAGACGTTATCCCGGAAGGTAAGGTTAGAAGGACGATTGACATTATCAGGAGGGGGATAACCGGGCGATACTGTATCACTTCCGTAAAACCTAAGACAGCTATCATATGAGGAATGACAGAGTTAGCCATGCCCACCAGGACTCCCCCTGCGAGAGAGCCAAAAATGCTCGAAAGCCCTCCCAGTATACTGGATGCAAAGATTGTTGGGAGAAACTCGTCGCCGGAAGTAGTGGTGACAGGCAGCCATAAGGCATACATCATGCCGGCCAACCCGCCCAGCGCTCCGCTTATGAACCATGCGAGAGTGTACATCCTGTCAACGTTGATCCCAAGCACCTGTGCGAGAGACGGATTCTCGATGGAGGCCCGCATCGCTATGCCAAGCTTCGTCTTGTTCAGGAATATGTAAAGAAGTATTGTGGAGAGGACTACAGAAGATATGGATAAGATCATCACCATGGGAATAGATAAGATCTGGAAATCAAAGGAGCGCAAAGCAATATAGTTGGTTCTGACCCTGTAGACTCTGCCGACATAATCGGCGAATATGCTCATCACCCCGAATATGAAGAAAGCAACAGTCAATGTGGCTATCATTAGATAGGTGGAGGACGAGCCTCTACTCGCAAGGGGCGCAAGCACAAGTTTATACTGGATTACCGCGACGCAACCACTCAGCAACGCCGAAGCCCAGATAACCTCGTAAGGGCTTCTACCGAGAATCTGAGCCCAGTACACTGCCACATAAGCCCCAATTGTCAGAAAGGAGCCGTGAGCAAAGTTAGGCACTCGGGTGGTCAGATACGTAAGTGTCAGCCCCACGCTTGACATGGCCGCGATGCCTGAGTAGACCAATGTATTTATTGTGAGAGGGTCGAGCAAGGAGTTTTTCTTACTGGTTAAGCGTTCATGTCTAAATTTAAAGTTTATATACCGTGAGCCAAAACTATGAAAGAACATGCCGAGGGGTAACAGTAAAGGGGTTTCAAATGCATTAGCGGTAGTTCTGCTGGTTGTCGGCCTAGTTGTAGGCGGTGTCGTCGGCATAGTTGCAGCTCCAGCCATAAGCCCGCCCCAGACGCTTACCACAACTCTTGTTCAGCAGCGGACTGTGGTGGTGACGACGACCATTGGGCAGCAGGTTCAGCCCGTTGGTCCATTACCGCCCGTCTTAGAAATGTCAGTGGTCAGGTTAGGCGCCGGATTACCTTACGTGCCTGTCTCCTTGACAGATAAAAGACTAACTCTAAGTGGTGAGATACGAATTGGGGCTCTGCTTTCCCTTTCCGGGGACCTCAGAACTTTTGGAGAGAATCACAGAGCTGCGCTGGAGCTTGCGAGAGATGATATAAACAACTGGCTGTCGAAAACCATTCCTAATTTGAGAGTAGTGTTGGAGGTGGAGGATACTGCTACACAGCCCGAGCAGGCGCTTGCAAAATTGCAGGCACTAGCTGCAAGAGGTATCAAGATGGTGGTTGGGCCGCTGAGCAGCCGCGAAGTCAGGAACCTCAAGACCTATGCCGATGAAAACAACATACTGGTCTTCAGCCAATCATCGACCGCGATAGACCTTGCAGTCCCAGGCGATAACATCTATCGGATGATCCCTGATGACAGGAAGCAGGGGCCAGCCCTAGCTAGGTTGATGTGGGATGCAGGCATCAAATTCTACGTGCCTATCTGGCGAGGCGACACTTATGGTGATGGCTTAAAAAGCGCTACTGAGCAAGCCTTTAAGAAGCTAGGCGGCTCAGTCGATTCCGGCATAAGATATAATCCTGACGCGAAGGAGTTCGCAACAGAGATCTCATCTCTAGAGAGTAAAGTTAGAGACGCGATAACTCGATATGGTCAGAATGCAGTAGCAGTCCATCTTATCTCATTTGAGGAAGGAGTCCTACTTCTGCAGGAGGCGGCGAAGCGAGACGTACTCAAGTCTGTTAGGTGGTTTGGCAGCGATGGAACTGCGGGCTCCGGCGACCTTCAGAAAGACGCTGTTGCAGCCCAGTTCAATATAGACACAAGGTTCCTACACACGATATATGCGCCTACCTCTAGCGACATCTTTGAGCGCGTGCGGAACCATGTCAAACAAGTCTATGGAAGAGAGCCCGACACATACACCTATACCATGTACGACATCCTCTGGGTCATTGTCTTGTCCGTGTTAACCGTCGACAAGTACGACGTGCTAGCTGTGAAGGGTGTGCTGCCGAGCGTCAGTAGCCAATTCTTCGGAGCGTCGGGCTGGACTTTGCTGAATGAGGCTGGCGATAGGATTGGCGGCGATTATGATGTCTGGGCGATGGATAAAGTTGGTGACACCTACGAGTGGAGAATCGTTGGGAGATACATCGCCTCCGCCGATAGTGTGTCTTGGGCTGCAGGGTACGAAGGGAAATATACTTAAATTCGCAGTCTTTCTTAAAATTTTTAAGGAATTGGACGACGGCTTAGTAAAGTGCCTAGGGGTTGAGAAGAGATTCGGCGGGCTCAGAGCGGTTAACAGCGTAGACCTCACCCTCCACAAAGGTGTATTCTCCCTCCTGATAGGGCCTAACGGAAGCGGAAAGAGCACACTTATCAACCTCATCTCAGGCTTCTACTACCCTGACTCGGGAAAAATAACGATGAACGGCGTCGACATCACCTATTTCAAACCACATGAGCGTTTTAAGCTCGGTATATTTAGAACATTCCAGAACGCCAGGGTTTTTCCCAGCCTAACCGTCTTAGAGAACCTCATAATGGCCGCCGGGTCCAGGAGGGGAGAGAATGTCCGCTTTGCGCCGATTAGGTGGAACTGGATTATTGATGAAAAAGAGTTAACGATGTGGGCCCTAAGGATTCTAGAGCTCGTGGGCCTCGACGGTCTGAGAGACCAGCAAGCCGGGAAGCTCAGCGGAGGGCAGTTGAAACTACTCGAGCTGGGGCGAGTCATCATGAGCGGGGCCAAGGTGATCCTTATGGACGAGCCTACGGCCGGGCTTAACCCAGTCATAGCTGAGTCTGTATTAACGCATATCCGTAACGCAGTCCGTGAGATGAGCTTGGCCGCGCTACTTGTTGAACATAGACTCGACATTGCGATGAAGTATGCCGATAAGGTCTATGCGATGTTTAACGGCAAGGTCATAGCTGAGGGAGCCCCCGAAGAGGTCCTCTCAATACCTGATGTTGTCGAGAGCTATCTGGGTGAAAAATTGACGTGATAACCGTTGAAGGTGTGGACGCGGGTTACGGGAAACTACAGATTCTCTTCGGGGTCACCATCACTGCCAAGAGGGGCGGGATAACGGCTGTGGTGGGCCCCAACGGAAGCGGAAAAAGCACGCTCCTGAAAACGATCTTTGGGCAGACCACCATCTTCAGAGGCTCGATTAAGCTCGACAGCCAAGAACTGACCGGCCTCGCCCCCCACGAGATTGCCCGCCTAGGAGTCGCATATCTCCCCCAGCTCAACAATCTATTTACAGGCATGACGGTCAGGGAAAACCTGATGATGAGTGGATACATGTTGTCTGAGGTGGAGAGGGAGGAGAGGATCAGAGAAGTGTTTGAGCTTTTCCCTGTTTTGAGGAATTATCTGGGGCGTAAGGCAGCGAACCTGAGCGGCGGTGAGAGGCAGATGTTATCTATAGGGATGGCCCTGATGAGGCGGCCAAAAGTCATCATGCTTGACGAGCCTACAGCAAATCTCGCACCGAAGATGGTCAACACCGTGTTGGATGTAGTGAAGAGGTTAAGGGATGAACACGGATACACAATTCTCCTGGCAGAGCAAAGCGTCATTAAAACGCTTAAGCTCTCAGACCACGCCGTCCTGCTGGTAGGCGGAAGGGAGGTTTTTGAAGGTGATCCTGAGGAGCTCTTGCTGAATAAGGAGTTTGGGCGTCTATATCTCGGGTTGAGCGTATCATGACGCGGGCTCAATACATTAATTTAGGTAGGAGTGGGTTGAAGGTTTCGCGCCTGATCTTGGGAACGTGGTATCTCCCGACTCTCCCCGAGCTTGACTCTTACGGCGTTCGCAGGATTAACGAGGAGGCAACTCTCAGACTGTGGAGAAAAGCTGTAGATATGGGCGTCAACACAATCGATACGGCCAACCGCTATCATGGGGCCATCGCGCCCGTGCCCGTCACTCATGTGGGCTATGTGGAGAGGCTTCTGGGAAGGTTTCTGAAGACCGTGGACAGGGATTCCCTAGTTATCGCTACCAAGGTCAGATTCAGGATGGGAAATGGGCCGAATGACGAGGGGCTGTCTCGGAAACATATTCTGAAGGCTGTGAAGGACAGCTTAGAACGGCTTCAGACAGGCTACATCGACCTATACCAGGCCCACGGCCCCGACCCCTCCACGCCGCTCGAAGAGACCATGAGGACCCTCGACTACCTCGTGAAAGAAGGCCTTGTCCACTATGTCGGGTGCTCCAACTTTCAGGCTTGGATGGTGTCCGAGGCCCTAGCCGTCTCTCAGAGGCTTGGTCTCGTAGAGTTTGTTAGTGTGCAGCCTCTCTATAACATGCTTCAGAGGGATGCTGAGAAGGAACTCTTCCCCCTCGTTAGGGAGAAGGGGCTAGGGGTCATCTGCTATTCCCCTTTGGCTCAGGGGCTCTTGGCTGGAAGATATCTGGGCGGCAGGGCGCAGGATGCCAGAGCGTCTTACAGCCCATCCGTCAACCCCCTGCTTACTGAGAGGAATCTACAGATCGTTGAACAGCTGGCCGTGATGGCTAAGGAGAAAGGAGTCACTCTGGCCCAGCTCAGCCTAGCCTGGCTGCTGCATCAGCCCGAGGTCACGGCCCCCATCATAGGTGCGACAAAGCCCGAGCAACTCGAGGAAAACCTCCAAGCATTAGAGGTTAAGCTCTCTGCAGAGGATCTAAAGAGGATAAACGAGATACTGGAGAGGCATCCACAGCAATGAAAATATCCTCGAGCTCCAGATTAGACTTTTTGAAGGCTTGAGAGGCGGAGTTATTCGCGCCAGCGCCGAGTGCTGCAACCTGAGGCGCCTATTCATGTTAGGCGACTTCTCGGTCTACCATTTCAGGGCGTGCGGCCCGGGGGCGGATTTTTCCCTGCCTGCAAGTCACCACGAGAGGATCGCCTTTTCAACTGACGGAGAGATCGTTGCGAATGGTGAGAGGCTTGACGTGAGAGACATGCTCTATGCTCCTCGTGGCTCCCGGATTGAGGTGAGGGCCGCTGGGCGCGCGAACATATACGTGGCCGAGGCGATGGGTGTCAGTAAAGGGCGCCAATTTGTGAAAAGATGGAGAGAGGCTGTCAGGATTGAGGCTGGGCGGGATAGCTACGCGCGCATTATCACGCTTATGCTGGGCGAGGAAGACCCCTGCGACAGATTACTGGCAGGCTATACTGAGAGTGTTGGCGGAACTTGGACTGGCTATCCGCCGCACAGACATGACAGCAAACCTGAGGCATACATCTACTATGGTATGTCGCCGGGCTTTGGTGTTCAGCTCCTGATGGATGAGGAGGGCGAGGAGGCCTACGTTGTGAGAGACAACGACGTCGTCTTTATAGAGAGAGGGTATCACCCGAACGTCGGCGTCTCGATCAACGGCATAAAATATGCATGGGTGATAGCGGCTCCCGCGGGGAGGAGAGACCTCTCTGTCGAGGTTCATCCACTATTCTCGTCCGTGCCTATGGGTGCGTCGCATCTCAAGATAAAGCGGGACTAGAAGTCCACGTCAGCGAGATCCTTTTACGAGATTCTATCTCTTAAGCTCTCTCTTTTTCCATCTTAGATTTCTGCTTTTACACTTCCGGCATTTCTCCGCGCCCGGCGGGTTCCTAGCACCACACTCCCTACAAATCCTGTAGTGCAGCCTCCTCCGCTGGGCCAGCTGTATGAGAAAGGTATCCGTAAGGACCATCCTGTCCCCTAAAATACAGTTGGGTTGTTATTAAATCTCTCACACCATTCGTGGCTATTTCAGGAATGGGAGGTCCTTAATCCAAGGATATTCCTCGAGTAGGCGGTTGATCGACTTCCTGATTGCGTCCTCCGGATATTCCCATGGCTGTAAGCGACCTTCGAAGAATTCTTGGTACGCCTGTAGATCGAAGTGGCCGTGGCCGCAGAGGTTGAAAAGAATTACCTTCTCCTCCCCACTCTTCTTACATCTAAGGGCCTCGTCCAGCACGTACTTTATTGTGTGGCTCGGCTCCGGCGCAGGGATTATTCCCTCAGTCCTCGCGAAGATCGTGGCGGCCTCGAAGACCTCCACCTGATTATATGCCCTAGGCTCGATGTATCCCTCCTTCAGCAGCAGGCATAGAGTCGGTGCGTCTCCATGATACCTGAGGCCGCCCGCATGAATTGGAGGCGGTATAAAATCTGAGCCCAGCGTATACATGGGTAGCATCGGTGTGAGTCTGGCAGTGTCGCCGAAGTCGTAGGTGTAGATGCCGCGAGTCATAGTGGGGCAGGCAGTCGGCTCCGTCGCGACAAACTTGACATCTTTGGGGGCTTTTCCAGAGACTCTGTCGTAATAGAATGGCCAGAAGAGGCCAGAGAAGCTACTACCACCACCAACACATCCTGCCACGACATCCGGGTATTCGTCGAGGAGTTCCAGCTGGCGCCTCGCCTCAAGCCCTTGAACAGTTTGGTGGAGAAGAACATGGTTTGCGACGCTGCCGATGCTGTACTTTACGCTGTCGTGGCTTAAGGCGTCTTCAATGGCTTCGCTTATAGCTATTCCGAGACTTCCCGGATTGTTAGGGTCTGAGCTCAAGACTCGCTTGCCAAACTCAGTGTTGCTGCTGGGGCTTGAGAAAACCTCGGCACCCCAAGCATGCATAAGAATCCGGCGATAAGGCTTCTGCTCATAGCTCGACCTCACCATATAGACCGTAACTTTTAGGCCGAAGAGCATTCCAGCGAAGGCCAGAGCACTACCCCATTGACCCGCACCCGTCTCGGTAGTAACCCGCTCAACACCCTCCTTCATGTAGTAGAAGGCCTGAGCAACGGCCGTGTTAGGCTTGTGAGAGCCGGGCGGGGACACTCCCTCATACTTGTAGTAGATCCTCGCAGGCGTCTTAAGAGCCCGCTCCAGCCTCACAGCCCTAATCAGGGGAGTCGGTCGCCATAGGCTGTAAGCCTCCCGCACCTCCTCAGGAATCTTAACCCATCTCTCACTGCTCATCTCTTGGCTCAGCTGCTCCTTGGTAAATAGGCGGGGCAGGATACCTGGCCCGGGCGACCTCGATGAGGGGTCTATGGGGGGCGGAAGTTGCTTCGGAAGGTCGGGTAAGATATTGTACCACTCTTTCGGCAGCTCTCCATCCTGCAAAACCACTTTTCGCTGCATTGGGATTTCAGATAGAGACGGTGTTTATAACCTTTCTTATGGCCCGAACATGATTTTAACCGACTGCCTTGTATTTCCTGTAGTGGTAGAGTGGGATGAGATGGCTCTTCAGGAGACGTAGGCCGCAGCCCCTTGCCGTCAGCTTTGAGGAGTTGCTAAGAATGGTGCCTGTCAAAAACCCGCGCGCAGAATCAACACTGACATCGAGCGGAGAGATCACTGTAAAGCTGCGTATCCCCCAGCCTAAAAGCATGTTGGCGAGGCTACTGCCGGTGCCCGAGTATCGCACGTTCGTCCTGGACAAGATCGGGGGATTTGTCTGGGAGGCGATGGATGGAGAGCGAAACGTCTCGGCTATTGCCCAGATACTTGTGTCGAACTTTAAGATGACGAGGGAGGAGGCGGAGATTAGCCTGCTCCGATACCTACAGATACTCGCAAGCCGTGGCTTGGTCTACTTTAGCGCAGAGAAAGAACAAGGCGGTGAGAGAAAGGGTCAACGCTTAAATCAATCTGAGTAAATTAAAAAATCGATGGTTGAGGAGAGGAAATACGGCCGAATCTCTTTCCCGCCAATAGAACTTTTCAGGCTAGTCATCCTCAATATCAGAAAGAGGTTCAGCAGGTCGATCCTAACAATGCTCTCGGTACTCCTAGCCATCTCCTTCATGGTAGTCATCCTTACGCTTAGCGCCGTAAACCGAGCCGCAGCCGGAAAAGAGTTTGAGGCCTACCAGTTCTGGCTGATCTTCGTCGCCTTCCTAGTCGCAGGTCTAGGCATATTCAACTCTCTCCTCATCTCTGTGGCCGAGCGCTACAGAGAGATTGCGACAATAAAGACCCTCGGGGCCGCTGACAGGCATATCCTCTTTCTGTATCTCATCGAGTCGCTTATGATAGGCGTGATAGGTGGTGTACTGGGTGTTTTGATCGGTCTTGGGCTCGGAGTTGGGTTGCTGGCAGCATTTGGTAGGGCCGCGGACTTGGGGCTAGTGCCTACTTGGGAATATCTCTCAATCATGGGCCAGGGTCTCCTATACGCTGCAATCCTCTCACTCGTATCGACTATATACCCATCCTACCACGCCTCTAAGATGAGCCCCGCCGAGGCCTTCAGAGTAGAGGTCTAAATGACGATGAGGGTCTCACTAGAAAGACTAATCTTCCTACGGACACCAGTCTCCGAATTTCTGGAGAAAGCCAGCGGGCTAGGAGTCGACGGGGTTGAGTTCGCCGAGTTCGAGCTCTCGAAACTTGCAAAGGATAGTAGTTATGGCTATGACCACCTCTTAGAGGACGTGAGAAGGCACGGCTTGTCAATATCAGGCATCTACTGGTCGGCCGACTTTCACAGACCGGAGGCGAGGGGCGAAGTACTTGTTCAGGCCGCGCGACTCGCCAGCAACTACAGGCGTATAGAGTGCTACAACGTGGTAATTGGGCCGCCCAGAAGAGTTGATACCCGGTCCGAGGAAGAGGCTCTCAAAGCCTTAGATGAGCTCTCAAGAACTCTGCGCTTAGTCTCAAAAATATTCCTAGACTGCGGCGTGAGACCTTCTCTCCACAACCACTATGACACGATGGTTGAGACCAGTGATGAGCTTGAGTACGTGTTATCAAGTGTCGAGCCCGAGCTGCTCGGATTCTGCCCGGACACGGCCCACCTCGCACTGGCAGGTATTCCGATACTCGAGACGATAGGAGAACACCTCGACAGAATAACATACGTACACCTCAAAGATCTGCGTCCGTCTACAGGCACAGAGGGGAGGATCAAGGAATGGTATAAGCAGACAAAGGAGCTGGGTGAGGGAATAATAGATTTTTCAGCAGTCATCAGGCTTTTGAAATCTTCGGGGCAAGTTGAGTGGCTTGTAGTTGAGCAGGATTACTCTGAAAAATCCCCTGAAGAGAGCGCGAGGGCCAGCTTAGACCATCTTAGCTCAATATTAAAGACGACGTGAAGAGTAGGTAACTCTTTTATTCCCCTAATGTTAACTGGTCCTGTGCCACGTCCAAGAGTAAGTTTTGGGATATCGTTCCCCAACTTCTCACTTGAAACTAGCGCAAAGATCGCATCTGAAGCGGAGAGGCTGAAGATGGATAGTGTCTGGGTCAACGATGACTTGGTCGGCGTTTTTCAGAGGGAGACCTTTGACGCCATCCTCTGCATGGCTGAGATGGCACATGCTACACGTAGAGTCAGGGTAGGTAGCGCCGTCATAGCAACTTATCGACGCCACCCCGTGACCACGGCATTCAGCCTTATAACTCTCGACCATCTCTCGAGGGGGAGGCTTATAGCCGGTTTAGGGAGTTGTTGCCCAAGTGATGAGTGGGGGTTCCCTGGGAAGAGCGAAGAAGTGGCTGAGAGGTTCTTCGAGTTCATATCTGCCCTCAAAAAGCTAGCGTCAGGCTCGGCCACCGAGTTTCATGGTAAATACTTCACTTTGCACACCCCAGAGCTACCAGTAAAGCCTAGGCAGAAACCCCATCCACCGATTTGGGCCGCGGCGAATCTGGATAGAACCATAAGGGAGGTCGCGAGAGTGGCGGACGGGTGGCTCCCGATCTGTGTACCGCCAAGGATCTACTCAGAAGAGCTGCAGATTCTCAGAGAATCGGCATCGGAGGCTGGGAGGCCGTCTCGGGATATAGTGGCTGGGTGTATGGTGTTCGCGGTTATGGGGAGAAAGCGGGAGTCGGCCTTGGCCAAGGCCATGCCTTTACTTGCCCAGACTGCTCTGTGGTTTAACTCTGCACGGACTAGGAAGATGGGTGTGGGGGTGTTCAGGTCGCCGAGCGAGGTGAACCCCGACGTTGTCAGGGAGCTAAGCATCGTGGGCTCTGTTGAAGATGCTGCTCAGAGAATTGGCGAATATCTTGACGCAGGAGTCGAACACCTTGTCCTCCAGCCTCTCCCGGTAGATGAGATAAGGGCTTCGCTGCCGCGGATAGCGGATGCTATCCGCCAAGCCGCTTAGCTCATCGTATCTGCTCCCATAGGCTCTCAGGGCTTGCCTCCGCGACACCCGACTCGCCGACTATGCATACTCTTTTGCCGAGCCTCTGAGCCACTAATAGTGCTAAGGAGGAGAGGTATCCATCGTCTGAGGATATGCTGATTAGGTCGCAGTTTTTGGCTGCGTCAAGCATGGATTTACCGTCAGTGGTCACCGAGATTGTTGGTGAAAGACGTATCACGACGCTCCTCACCCGGAAGTCCTCGAGGAGCTGGACAGCTCTCTGTAACGACTCCTCTGAGGTGCCGCGCCATACAATCCTGACCTCGCTTGGATTATAATTCGTGATTAGGTGCAATAGGTATGAGTAGTCTCTTCCAAGGGGCACCAATATCCGGACGGTCAGGGATGTGTACTCCATTATTAGCTGCCGCATCAGCTGGGCTACTTCTCTAAGGTATTGGTCGATGAACCTCTCGTCCTGAGCCTCAATCCTAGCCCTGAGGGCCGTAGAACACCACTCACCATTCCTGACAACCTCAAGGATACAGTTAGCCCTGAAAGACCTCTGCTCCGTCGATGAGTAGATGAATCGTAGCCTATGAATGCCCCCCTCACCCTCTTCTGTCCCCAGGACAGAAATATTCACGGTCGTGGTGTAGCTGTACTCTGCCAGCCTAGAACTCATATATGATATGAAGTGCTGCATCCTTGAGGCGCGCACCCTCGCTGGAAGCTCAACCCTCCAATAGCCCTCTTCATCTATAGCCTTGTCTAGAGTCCATTTCCAGGTCTGCGAGGGTGTTGAGAGAATAACGCTCTTCCGCACAGACAATACATGTGCAGCCACAAAGATGATTGCTGAAAGCGCGAGTACCCCGAGTATATTGGGCTGCGTGAGCTTAAAGTCGATAGGCACCTCAGCAAGCCTGGGTGCTATGCCCAAAACACCCAGGGTCAAGAGGATGCCTGCATAAGAGCTGATAACCGCCAAGATGAGCGCCTCGGCGGAAGCGAGCAAGACAATATGGCCTGGGTTGAGCCCTAGAGTGGACATCGTGAAGAACTCACCCCTCCTCTCATAATAGTTAGCCAGCGAGGCCACCAGAAGATTCAGAAAAGCAATACCTGCAACTACTATCACCTCCCCACCAGTGATTCCTGCAAGGCGCACGAAGTTGAAGACGAATACCTCGCCCCCAGACGTAATCACCCTAACCTTCAGGTCTGTGTGAAGTGCCATCAACTCGCCGACCCGATAGGCTTCCTCGTCGCTCGACATTTTGGAATAGATTTTAGTGGGAATCGCGCCAAGCCGCAGCGCCTCCTCAAAACCCGTAACGATTATGTTCGACCATCCCGCAGGAGTGACGGGAGACATGGGTGGCTCAACGAGTGTGGAGACAAAATAGCCGTCTACGTCTTTGAGATAGGTGGGGCAATCTAGGCTTAAAATGCCTTCAACAGTCAATGCCACGCCGTTAACGCTAAGTCTGGAGCCAACTGTGAGGCCGAGGTTTTCTGCAAGATCCTGTGAGACAAGTGAAAAAGCCGGCTTTTTACCAAGATTGCTGACTCTGCCAGCTATTATGCAGTTTTCAAGCTGAGTCTTAAACGGTGGGTCGCCATAGATACCTATGACTCCTCTCAAGTAATAGTCCCTGTAGTTGACTGTGTATTCGCGGCCACCCGGTGGAAAGATGGGCGTCTCAGCTCTCAGTCCGAAGTCTGGGCCAAAGCTGCTTATGAAGGGAACATAGCCAGCCTCGACCGCCGCGAGGCTATCATACCTGTAGTCGCGGCTATACGCGACTACGTAGGCCGTGCCCGGCGGCGATACCCGCTCAAGTGGGTTTGAGACGAAAACATCACCTGCAACACCAGTATTCACCAACAGCAGGGCCGCAGCTACGGTGATTGTTGACATGGCTATCATGAGCCAGCTTCTTAGGGGCCTTGTCTTCAAGAACCTAACCGATGTGCTGAAAGCGAGATAGATTGCTGAGAGCAGCGCCACGCCGCGGTAGGTCTTAACCTCGATACCGAGCAAAGGTATCCCATAAACTAGGCCTAGCAAGACTAGTGCGCTATACAACAGGGCTGACCATCCCCATGCATCGCCCGGCAGAAGGGGTGGATACGAGACAGCTACAAATATGAACGTGACTATGCTTAACAACAGCATCCCCCCAACTATGCTTCTCCTCCTATCCCCCATCACCAAGTGGCTTGTTGCAAGGGCTCCGAGAATTAAGTAGAGGGGGAGAGAAACTCCGCTGAATGCCCCTCTGCTGGCATAGTCTGAAAGAACTGACTCTATGCCCTCTAGCTCAGAATAGGCCCTTCGTAGGTATCTGTATGCCTCAGGGAACCTGCCCGCCCCGCTCTCATCCTTGGAGCTCTGAATCATCTGGTTGGCCTTCTCGAGACGGCTTGACTGATATCCAAGATAGATGCCTGATTGTGCAAGGTTCTCAAGATTTGAGCCTATCTCTCTGGCCTTGTCCTCGGTGGTTACCAATGCTCGGAGGTATATCCAGCGCAGAAGAGAGATTGACGAAGCATCTTTAACAGATATTGTGACATCCTCAGCCCATCTGGGTCCCCCGCCATCAACTTCAAACGCTGCATAGAGTTTGAAGCCCGTGGAGAGAGGCACAAGAGCTTCCCCATCATCCAGCCCAACTAGGCGCAATACCCTGTCTACAGAGTGGCTCCACACTATTGTCTTCGAATAGTTGCCTGAAACGGAATACAGCTCCAGCTCGTAATCGACGCTGATGGGCCTGCCGTCTATCCACGGATAGAGCTCAACGAACTTTACGAGAAAAGCTCTCTCAAGCACCAATAAACGCGTAGACCCAGGGTTCATCCGTAGATCGATCGGGATGTTTACTGGAAGGTAACCCTCCCCATCTTCAATGACCGGCCCTACAAGCCGGCCACCCAACACTAGTGGGCAAACAAGCTTACCTCCTCTCGTCTCTAAAGAAATCTCTTCTTCAGAGGGGGTCAGCAAAATAAATTTGAGGCCATCTCTTACGGGCTCGAATCCGTCGTGGGTTACAGTAAAGACTATGGAGCCACTGTCTTGGGAGGAGTCTGACGCGTATACCGAAGCAGCGATTTGCAGAAACAGCATAAACACTAGGGCTAATCTCTTGAGCATCAGCTCCTCATCCCATCCTAGTCCTAGTCTAGATGCTCAGTTCTATCTATTAATTTCGCCCCTTCCAACAAAGTTATGCTGACTTGGAAACAGAACGCGTGGCACCTACAATATTATATTTCTTGGTCTTAGCAGGGGTCTTGCTGGGCGGCGCGGCCATTAGGGTCTTAAACTTGGACGCCGCCTCGGCTTGGCATGACTATGATGAAGGTGTGCACCTTTCTGCTGCTCTCCTATCCTTAAAGGGATACACTCCCTATAAGGACTTCTTCTTCGCGCATCCGCCTCTCTCCCTGTATGTGCTCCAAGCCGTCGTGGAAAACGGGGGTGACCAAGAGTATGGATATGCTAGGATGATATCGGCCGCGCTCGCCACCACAACTCTAATCTTACTTGCCGTGGCTGCCTACATCTCTATAGGCAAGGTAGGCGCGCTCATGGGTACAGCCTTCCTCGCCATAGACGGCTTCAGCGCATTTAACTCCAGGATGGTGATGCTTGAGCCTTATGTGGACTTTTTCTTATCTGCCTCTGTTCTCTGTTATGTCTGCCTTTACAGGGCCAAGACACGCTGGCAGGATGCATTACTCACGGTGGCCACGGGCTTTTCTCTCGGATTATCAGCCTCCTCCAAAATGACGGCCCTATTCGGAGCCGGAGCCATCCTGCTCCACGCACTCATATACAGGAGAAAGCTGGCCTTCGCAACCATTACCGCTACGGCGGCGTTGACA
This sequence comes from Thermoproteota archaeon, assembly GCA_030550155.1. Taxonomy (GTDB): domain Archaea; phylum Thermoproteota; class Nitrososphaeria_A; order Caldarchaeales; family Calditenuaceae; genus HRBIN02. The sequence continues at coordinate 73,346 of JAUQPZ010000001.1, read as the reverse complement.
TATCTAGCCCTAAGCGCCAAATACTTAATGGTCAATGCAGAAGCGTATCTTAAACAGACTATTCTTTTCCATATTGTGAGGCCGCCGGACGGTGTCCCCCGAGGAGAGAGGTGGAGCTGGATTCTCACATCCTTCCTAGATGTCGGGGTTGTGTGGTCTGGAATCCCCGCCCTCGCCGTAGTCCTCATTCTATATCCTTACTACAGGAGAAACAAGGAGGTCAGAAGCGAGTCCTCTCTCTGGATACTGTGGTGCCTCGCCTACGCCATAGCATTCTCCCTGACTAGGACCTTCTTCGGCCACTACATCCAGCACCTAATTACCCCCCTAGCCTATGTTGCGGGAATGGCCCTCGAATTCGCAGCTCGGCTAAAAGCCCCTCCTTGGAGAAGCTCGCTCCTACATATCATTCTAGCAAAAATAGTTCCGGTCTGGATCGTCTCGATGATCTTGCTGCAGCTTGGAGTAATATCCGTCGCATTTCCTCCAATGGCCAGGGACGATACTCCCCTAAGAGTCTCAGAAAAGCTTAGAGAGCTGGGAGCCCCAGAAGAGCCCACCATAGCGTTCGAACCAATATACACATTTCTGGTAGGCGGATACCCATCCAACCTCGTGATAGACTATTATGGACACATGATGTATGAGGGGATGTCTCTTGGGAGATATAGCTTCACCGAAGCGCTTGAAAGATTTCTCTCAAACAGCCTTTACTCCTCATGGCCCATTTACGAGCAGCGGGTGCAAGAGATGATTACTTGGGATATTCTTGAGAGCCGACTCGTAGTCATAGATTGGAGGGCCAGGTGGCAGCTGACGGACAGGTATCTCGCAGAGGTTTACAAGAACTCAATCTGCGTCGAGAGGATAGGAAACATAGATGTGTGCAGCATCAAAGGCTAGGCTGTCACCGATTCTAGCCTTCTCGTAAACTCAATCAATCTCGCCGCAAGGTAATCCAGCAACTCATAGACCCGCCGCACGATCTGACCAAAACGCCATTCAGAGCCAGGGCCTTTAACAGCTGTTATAAGCCAGCCTACAATCTGTGGCGACTCATAGTACCTCCTTAACGCCTCATCAGGCGAGCTCGCGCCAAGCAGCTCAAAGTATGTGTTCACATACAACTCATCTAGCGAGGACCGTTTAAGCAATTTTAACAGCTCTCTGTCACTGTTGAGGTATTCGCGGAGATCCGGGACTGGAACGATCTCTGGAAAGACGCGTTCAAGGAGCTCGGCGGTTACCCACGCATAATTGTATCTGAATATGCCTTTCCTTTTTATCTGAACCTCCCTCCTCTTCATCTCCCTGTACAGTGTCAGCCCATCAGAGCCATCACCTTCACTAATTATTACGGGAGCCACGAAATGCCACTCCCAGTCAAAGGAGATTCCAACCTGCCTTCTGGTTGCCTTGATGCTTGAGATGTTTGAATCCTTGAGTATAATTAGCCAGCCGTCAATATCCCAGCTGATTTTTGAAATTTTCGTTTTTAGTGCAAGCCTAATTGTCTCTAACTCACTCACTCCCTAATCCCAATATTTAGTGACAAAAAAGGGGGTAGATATAGGATTTAGGGCACGAATTGGGCTGAAAACCTCGGCAGCACAACTGCGAAGAACTCTATGAGGCCTGCGAGGATTATCGGCGCCCCGAATCCCAGTGATATGCCGGCGGCTATCGGAATAACATAGGCCTCAAATCTCCTGACACCTATCGTCCTGATCATAACGACCTTGATTATCAGAGCTACTAGACCTGAAAGCCATGTCCAAATCAATCCCACGGCCATGCTCATCGTGAGGGAGGTGGGGTCTATGAAGAACCATGCGAACCTCGATCGGAGGAACCAGACTACAGCGACAATTATAATCCCTACAAGTCCATATGTGAGCCCAGGCGCCCAGTCAGTCGCACCTATCGGAACGTATGCTGTTCCTCCTATGAAGTTGCCGTACTTCATGCCCGATGTCCAGGCCCAGGCGTTGGAGTTTGCGAGGCCTCCAGCGTGGTTAAGAAGCCATACTCTCCACACATAGCCGAAGACTACCCCGATCGCGATTATCGTGGTTGCGGCAATAAAGGCATCCCTGATGTTAGTCCCCGTCTCTCTGGCGATCTTGTAATAAGATACAGCTGCACCTGGCCCAAAGCCGTTGACCCTGAGCGTCCAAGTGTTGTTGAAGGGTATCGTGAGTATTCCCGTTGCGAATAACCCGAAGTTTGTTGTCCCAGTTGTTGGTACTGTGGCAGGCCAGTAACCGAGGGCCACTCCCAGCGGGAAAATGTAGGTTCCAACTCCGCCGTTGTTGGCGAAGTCGTCCACGTGCCACCACATAGTCGCGGTGACTCTGGCGAGGGCGCTCCAGTAGATGAAGGCGAACACCACCATGGCGAGGGCGATGATGAATGGAACTCCGGAGGCGGTGAAGAGCGCGAGAATTGCTATGACGACTATTAGGCCGAACCACGCTATAGACCTCGTTGATAATCCGTACTCGTCCTCGGACCTGCCCCTAAGGGCCCTACCTAGCTCGACGAACCGAGACCTTAAAGTTATCAGCGTAATAATGCCTAGGCCGACCATCATGCCGAGGATGCCGACATGTCTGTACGGGAATGGGAACCAGTTCGCAGGTATGTCCTCCCAGTTCCATAAGAACTCCATGCCTGGGTTGTAAGGCAATGACCCGCTTATTACGCCAATCCACTGGTAGAGGAGCCCGAAGACGACGTAGGCTAGGACCGCTGTGATCAGCAGATTGTTTGGGAGCAATAGCCAGAGGGCAACTTGGTCTACTTGAAAGACTCCCTTAGCCATCGCGCCGGGCATAATCGAGGGTAAGCCGAATATCAGAATCGGTTGCTCTCCCCAGGCAAACGCCCCGAAGACTGCGAGAGGTGGTACAATCTCTCCGAAAACAGGTATTAAGGACGCTATGAGTCCTATGAAGAAGGCGACCCAGAACACCCTCAGCGTCGGCTCTTGGAGACGGAACCATCTGCTTTTGTTGGTGGTTGGGTCTATGTCTGAGGCGTTTTTGAGCATGTATATCATCGGTATAGAGAGGGGGAAGATCAGGCGCTCGACATCAACCCATCTCTTGCCCCAAAGGCCGAATCCGAGGAAGAGAGCTAAGTAATACATCAGTATGGTGTAAAGGGACCAGTAGGCTATCGGCGGGATGAACTCTCCCCAAAGTATCTGTTGCCCCGGCGTCAAACCAGTCTGCCAAGCGGCGATCATGGTTGGATCCTTCGGGAACATCCATGGAGGAGTCATCATCCTCCAATACTCGCCGGTGGTGGGGTCATTCATCCCGGCACCAACAGAGACGATAGTCTTTTCGATGTAGCCTGAGAGGGCCTCACCACCGCTTAGAGCGCCTTTCGGATAATATTTTATGCTGTTTACTAGAGCCAGTGCGGGGAAGATGCAAACGAGCTCCTGAGCCGTCAGCCGGAGCCTCGGGTTGGCACGACCAATCAGCTCGTTCAGCAACACTATGTAGATGAATGGGACCCAGAAGGCGTTGATTGTTCCGCCTTTTGAGGTGTAAAGCCATGTCATGTCGCCGATCGCTTGAGCGACTATTACAAGGATCGCGCCGATCAATATTGACCTAACAGTTAAACCTCTTATAGGAGCTGTAGCTGTGCTCATCTCGGATTTTCTTAATTTTCCTCTGATATATATAGTTTTACATCTAAACCCCCTCCCTACCCTGATTATCAACTTAGTGAAAAAAATTAAAAAAGAGCTTCAACATCAAAGAATCGTTAGCATGGTCACTGAGCTAGAGAAGATCACGCCTGAGGAGAAGCTTGAAGCGGGAATAACTTGGCGCGTCGTATTAGCTATACTCACTGCCGCCGTACTCTTCATACCTGTCTCACTCTACCTCAACCTAATTTCTGGCGCTCTCTCACCTGCTATAGCTGTCACAATCATCGCCATACTATTTTCTGAGCTTACAAGGTTTTTTGGCGCTCCATTGAAGAAGCAAGAATTGTTTGTAATTTACAGTAGTGTTGCCGTCATGTCGTCTACTCTCCCGCCCTATTACTGGCTGGTATACAGGACATTCTATGTAACGACGCCAATCACGCAGTATTTCCTAATTGACGGTGTTCCGATTAACCAGCTCGTGCCTACTTGGCTCGCCCCTCCTTTAGGGGCGGCGTCTTATGAGCTCAGGACTCTTCTTCACCCTGACTGGGTCAGCGCGCTCATCGTAACCGGTATGTCGTTTGCGTTTCTCGCGATGGCAGAGATAGGTCTCGCAATTATGTTCACTTATATCTTCGTAAAGGAGGAGAAGCTCAACTATCCTCTCGCGCATGTCGAGGCATCGCTAATCAATGTCTTAATAGAGAGGAAAGTGCAACATATGTCGGTATACATTCTAGGGATTCTAACGGGAGTAATTTATGCGTTCATGACTTACGCAGGTTTTCTCTTCGGTGTGCCGCTTCTCCCGATTCCTTGGTTTGACCTTGTGTGGCTCACAGAAAAATACGTGCCCGGGGCCCTTGTAGGAATCGCCACAGACCCGTTCACTCTGGGTCTGGGCATGGTTTTACCGATAAAAGTAGCGCTCTCAACACTCATAGGATCCGTGAGCATCTGGATAGTGGCCAACACTATCTTCACGTCATCACCAGCCTTCTTCCCCGACTGGTTTGCGGAGTACTACAAAGGCATGACCATAGGTTCAATCTACCAAAGATCGTTCCAGAGAATATGGATTAGCCCGCAGTTTGGCTTCATAATCGGTATAGCTCTCGCACTGATTTTAGCCTACCGCAAGACTTTTGGCAGGAGTCTTAGACTCTTCGCCTCTGCGATAATCAGACCAAGCGAGGCAGACCTTCCTCTGAGATTTTCGCTGATACTCTTTGTTTTTGCATCTCTCGGGTCTGTCGCCCTCTTTATGATTCTGATACCCAATTTCCCGGTCTGGGTGGCGATAGTGACCTCGCTAGGGCTAAGCTTCTTCATAGCGATGGTGGCCGCACGTTCATTGGGGGAGGTTGGATATTTCCCAGCCATTCCATGGCCGTGGCAGGTCATAGTGTACTTCACACCATATAGGGGATATGCTGGATGGGTGTATTCGCCGTACATAAACTTGGGATATACAGGATACCTTACACAGCTGGGAAAGGTAAGTTATCTAACGTCAACTCGACCAACCCACTACTTTATCGGAGTTACGGCCGCCTTTATCCTCGTATCAATAGTGGGATTAATTGCTATGGACTTCTTTTGGAGGCTATCCCCTATCCCTTCAAACGTCTACCCAATTACTATGATCTACTGGCCCATATACGCCACAAATGACAGCCTGTTCGCTACTAGGCAGATAATCGTGAGGCCTGAACACTTGGGAATAGGCGCGGCGGCTGCGCTGGGGGTAGTCTCGCTGGAGATGCTTTTCCGAAGCATAGGCATCTCTTTCCCGACATTTCCTATTGTACTTGGATTCTTCATATTGCCGCCCTACGCGATAATAATATTCATTGGGTCGCTGCTTGCAAATTTGGTGATTTCAAGGTCATTCGGGAGAGAGAGGTGGGAGGCCACAAAGAACTTCTTCATAGCCGGCTTCTTCTCCGGGCTCGGCATCACGGTAGGTATAGGTATCTCTTTCACTTTGCTCTCTAGGGCATCGTGGATTTGGCCTTGGTGATCTAGATGAAGCTCTCATGTCAGGATAATCTTGTTCCTGGAAACACGCTACACGCAAAACTCGAGGTTCTGGAGAGCCTTGGATTTAGCGGAATAGAGCTCTGGGGGAGACAGCAGCTAGGTGAACAACTCAGAGAGGTCCGCGAAGCCCTGCAGTCTTACAAGGTTAGACCGTCTGTCATATGCGCGGGGTACGGAGGAGACCTTCTGAGCCCAGAAAGCAAGTTGAGAAACGAGGCCATCGAGGGCATCTCTGAGAGGCTACGCTGGGCAAGCGAGCTCGGAGCCGTAGGTGTTATATTCGTCCCCACCTTCGGCGGGCCTAAGCTCCCCGACCTCTCGCCTCTGTATCCAAGCGTCATAGAGCTGGAGAAAAGGTTGTTGACGGCTGAGTGTGGCGTTTTGGCTAGGGTTGGTGAGGAGGTGGGGGCTTACGCGATTCTGGAGCCTCTCAACAGGTACGAGACTCATTTGATAAACAGGCTGGAACAGGGGCTGGAGATCGTGAAAGAGGTTGGCTCTGAGGGGCTTAGGCTGATGGCTGACTTCTTCCACATGAACATAGAGGAGAGAGACATTTCAGAAGCCCTCTCAGAGGCCTCAGAATACATAGTTCACGTCCACCTGGCAGACAGCAACAGGCAAATTCCCGGATATGGGCACACCGACTTCAGACCAATAAAGACGCTGGCTTCAAAAGGTTATGACAAGTATTACTCCCTAGAATGCAGGATACCCGGAGACCCCCTCTCAGAGCTTCGGAAGTTCGTCCAATTCATATCTAGGTTCGGGTGAAAAAATTGGGCACGTCTCAGCTAAGACTGGTTTTGATTGGTTGCGGCGGAATAATGAATCTTCACGCAAAGAATCTAGCGTTGTTGAAGGATGAGGTTAAAGTCGTGGCCTGTGTTGATGTCGTTAAGAGCAGGGCTGACGAATTCGCTGCTAGGTTCAACTGCTCCTCCTATTCTGACCCAGTTAAAGCAACCTCGGAGACTCGACCAGATGCCGCCATCATCGCTGTCCCTCCAAACGCCCATGTATTCGAAGAGGAGTTACTCGAATATGGTGTAAATCTTTTCATAGAGAAGCCCGTGGCGATGGATCTGGAGACAGCTCAGAGGATTCTCCGTAAGATAGAGAAGACGGGAGTTATAAACAGCGTAGGCTACATGTGGAGATACTTAGACGTGGTTCAAGCTGCCAGAAAAGAGCTAAGCGACCCTAGCACAATAGGTATGATTTATGGTCAGTACGTCTGGGCAGCTAACTTTCCACCCGGGCACTGGTGGCTGAAAAAATCTGCGAGCGGTGGCCAGATAATAGAGCAAGTCACACACACAATAGACTTGATAAGATACTTCGCCGGGGAGGCCGAGACGGTTTATGCCAAGCTGGAAAAGAGGCTCTCAACAGATCCAAACATAGACGTTGAGGACTCGTCGGTAATAATGATAAAGCATAGAAGCGGTGTTGTGTCGACCGTGGTCGCTACTTGGAAGAGCACGAACACGATGCAGGAGACTTTTGTAAGAATCTTTGGGAGAAATCTGGTTGTTGATCTGGTTGGGCATCAAAGGAAAGCAGTCTTCTACAGGAATAACAGGGTTGAGGACGTCAGAAGCGTTGTCGACCCCTATCTCGAGGAGTTGAAGGTCTTCTTCCAAGCAGTGCGTCTTGGCAGCCAGGAGGGAATACTCTCGCCCTACTCTGATGCTTACAAGACCCTGGAGCTTACGGTTAAGGCTAACATGTCTCACCAGTTGGGAAGAATGGTCGAGGTTTGAGCGGCTTTAAGGTGAATGCCTTCTATTTAGTCGCCTTCCTCTTAACACTAACTATCTATGGATTACTCACCAGCGGCACCCCCTTCTTCAGCTCGGCCTCAATCATTTATCTCCCACCGGATAGGCCATACTTCGTTGACTTTACAGAGGAGCTCGGCCTTCACGTCGAGATAGCCAAGGACTCCGAGGTGGTCTGGGTTCCAGGCGGCGGAACCTGCTGGGCGGATTACGACCGTGATGGGGACTTAGATGTGTATATCGTGGGTTGGAACCTACCCGGTAGGCTTTTCCGTAACGAGAACTTCAGTAGGTTTACCGATGTGACATGGGAGGCAGGGCTAATGACTGATAAACTTCTTAGCCGGAAAGGGATGTCATGTACCTGGGCGGATTATGATAATAGTGGTTTCCCATCCCTTCTTCTCACATTCTACGACTCTCCAACCGACGGCGTAATACTTTTAAAAAATCTGGGGAACGGCTCCTTCACTGAGGTTACTCGTGAGGCGGGTCTCTCGGAGAGTCGAGGGAAATATGTTGCGGGCGTGGCCTGGGGTGATGTTAACAGGGATGGATGCCTAGACTTGTATGTGGGTTACTATATCAATCTCCGTGCTGTGAGGCAGGGCTCAATTTTTGGCCAAGGAGCAGGAAACCAACTCTTCATAAACAATTGCGACGGCAGTTTCAGAGAGGCTGCAGAGGAATACGGCGTAGTTGATTACGGCTACACCTTTCAGCCCGTCTTCATAGACTATGATAGCGACGGCTTCCCGGACATATTTCTTGCGAATGACTTCGGATTAACTAGACTATATAGGAACGAGGGCGGGCGGCGTTTCACACCCCTCTCATCACTCACAGGCGTGGAAAAGCTTGGCCAATGGATGGGAGTGGCACTCGGCGACCTAGACGCAGACGGATACTGGGAAATTTTGGTAACAAACTATGATGACAACCTACTACTAAAGTATACGGGCGACTTTTTTGTGGATGTCGCAGCGCGACTGAGGCTCACCGACCCCTATCAAGTCGGCTGGGGGGCCTGTATAGTAGACATAGATAATAGTGGAGTGCTTGACGTCATAATGGCTAACGGAAAGATAGGCGTCAGGACAGACCGGCCAATCAACCAGATTAATAAACTGTTTTATAACATCGGGCAATTCTACTATGACGCCACGTGGCAGGGAGGCCTAGCAAGGCATGGAAATGCAAGGGGCCTAACATGCGTTGACTTTGACATCGACGGAGGCGTCGACCTCTTATTCTACGACCTTATGGGCTACCCAATATTTTACAGAAACGTAATCTCTAACAAGACTGAGAACAGATGGGTTCAGGTTAGGCTTGAGGGAAGCACTTGGCTCTGCGGGACATGCACCTACCGCTCGAGCAAGGAGGCCGTCGGTGCGGTAGTAGAGATAAAGGCGGCTGGAAAGATCTTCAGGCAAGTGGTTGTGAAAGGCTCCTCATTCTTATCCGACAACGGTCCATGGCTCTACTTCGGCCTCGGCCGGGCGAATCGAATAGAAAGATTAACCGTGTATTGGCCTAGCGGGATAATCGAGGAGTATAGAGACCTCCCAGTTAACAGTGTGGTAAGTATTGTTGAGCAGGGCGGTTGTAGCGTGTCCGGAGGTTTGATAGATCATGAAGAATGAAATTTTTGAGGCTCAGAAACAGGTATATCTAGAGTCGGTCCTCTACAGGGACAAAGTCACGTATGTGGCTGCTTTAACAGCTTTTGTTGCACAGACTCTACATATGTTCGAGCATAGCGTTCAAATGTATCAGCATGTAGTCTTAGGCTTGCCGACTAAACTCTCAAACGGCCTCCTATTCTTTCTAGATCTAGAATGGAATCACTTCTTTTTTAACACGATATACCTCTTGCTCCTATCGATAGTGCTTGCAAGAATGAGAGTATGGGAGTCGTTGGGTTGGCATGACTCGAAATTACTTCCTACACTTTTCCTAGGAGGTTTCTTGATTCAGTCATATCACGTTGTTGAGCATACAGCCAGATTGTATGAGTTCTTGACAACAGGGTGCACCCCCTGCACAGGAATAATCGGTGGCTTCTTCAATATGGTGCACCTCCACTTCTTTCTCAACTTAGCTGCATACCTACCTCTGACTCTGCTCTTAGTAAAGAGCGGAGCTCTTAGCCGACTACTCATAGTGCACGACTGGTCTGAGAGCGATAAACAAGGCTGGCTAAAATATTTTGAATCCCCCGCAACAACCTTGGTCCCTCTATTCGCTTATGGTTTCTTTACGGGTTACAGCATAGACGTCGACATTTTCGGTGTTACACTCTTCACGGCGGTCGGGCTTTCCTTCTTCGCCTCAGTCTTCGAGGGCAGGTTTGCTGAGAATTTTATGGAAGCTGTTGCTTTTTCAATACTTGCGGTAATGTCCTTCAATATGTCATATTTTAGCGCAATTTCTCTGGTCTTTTTGAGCTTTTTCGCTTCTAGGATGTTTCGGATGGATTTGAGGCCAAAACTGAATCATCTGGCATTATCAATGGCTCTGATTTTGCTGATCTCATCACCCTCGTTAGCCGCATCAAGGTGGGGGACATATAACCTATACACCTTTTTTACAGTGTTACTTTTGTTAGGGATAGCCCGAGCAGCTCTTAGTAAGTCTTTAGACGTGGTTCTAATCTATATCTTCTCCTGTTTTGTAATATTCATACCGGCGCAGCTCTCCCTCCTTGAAACGACTCTCTCAGAGGCACTCCTTCTTTTCCCATCAGCAGCCTTAAAGATGCTCACTAACCCTCTCTTCGGGCTCTTGGCTTTCTTCATAGTCCCTTATCCTAGCACGTTTCCTGAAAACAGGCTACGCTACCTATATCCACTGCTCTGCTCTGGGCTCGCGTATCTCGTATCCCAGTCGTTGCCAATAGACTTGGCGGCTTACATAGGCGTGGCACTTTCTAACATAGCCTTCATCATCTATGCAAACTATAAACGGTTACCTGGTGATATGTAAGCTGCTCATCGGCTTCCTTGGTTCTGTTGTCCCTCGCCCACTTCTATCTCTCCGACTCTGACTCTTACAGCCTCTCTCTCTTCCTCTCTCTCAATTTTTCCGTCCCGTATCCAGAGTATTCTGTCAGACACGTCTATCATCTTCAAGTCATGGGTCGCTGCGATAACAGTCACCTTGCTCTCAATGTTGAGCTCTTTCAACAGGTCTATGATTTGACGACCCGTCCTCAGGTCGAGGTTCCCAGTCGGCTCATCAGCCAATATGATGCTGGGGTCGTTGGCTAAGGCCCTAGCTATGGCTACCCTCTGCTGCTGACCCCCTGAAAGCTCCATCGGCCTATGGTGGAGTCTGTCCCCTAAACCAACCTTCTCAAGCAGAGCCGCGGCCTTCTTAAACCGCTCCTCCCGGGGGACACCCGCGAAGATCATGGGTAGCATAACGTTCTCCAGCGCAGTCAAGGTGGGTATCAGGTTGAAGGTCTGGAAAATATAGCCGATCTTCCTATTCCTGAGCCATGCCAGCTCGTATGAGTCGAGCTTCGAGATGTCGACACCATCAACATATACAGTTCCTTCAGTTGGCTTGTCTAGTCCTCCAATCATGTTGAAGAGCGTCGTCTTCCCTGAACCCGAGGGCCCCATTATTGAGATATACTCGCCGCGGAAAATCTTGACATCAACACCGTTGAGGGCGGCTACGTCAACCCTGCCGAGCTTGTATATCTTCTTTAAACCCTCAGTCTCGACGACGACTTCTCTTGCCATTTCCTGCTCATAATTGGATGTCGTCAAATAAATATTTTACCAGAAAGGTTAACACATTCTACCTATAACGGGCTACTCGGAGCATGCTGCGAGGACAACTGTCATGGGACATTCAAACTCAAGTTGAGAAGAAGCCCCTTCTCAATGACCTCTTCCCAGCTAAGCATGTTCAAAGCCACCAAAACCTCCACCGGGAGGAGAAGCGGCTTCGAGAAGCGTGCCTGATCTTCAATACTAAGTCTTGGGCATGCAGTGTTCACATAGGCGTCATAGCCAAAGTCAACCAGACCCTCCATCACCAGCTCATCAGAAACTAAGATGCTCGCCTCAATTCCATGCTCAGTGAGTACTCTCTTCAACTTCAGCGCCAGCCCCATCATGAATTGCCCCGGCTTCCTGCTGACCAGCACACCCACCTTCCTCGCATCCCTGAACTTCTCAATCATGTAATATCTGCTTGCCAAGACTTTTTTGGCCCTCTCATCCATCCACTCCACGCGCTGCGTATGCGGGTCAGCCGCTAATGTGGGCTTAGGAGATATTAGGGCCACGCCTATCGCGTGGAAAACAGACCCTACGACAAGAAAGCAGTCCACGCTCTCCTCGATGTCTTTGAGAGAACTGTAGTCGCATCCCAGCACCTGTCCCGGATGAGCCAGGTGGCCGCCGGGCTTACCTACCATGACTTCAAAGGACCTGGCCTTGAGGTCGTCTACAAGTCTCTGGAGATGGCTAAGCCACTGGACTGTTAAGCCCAGGCCTATCCTCTTTCGCCCCTCTAAGCTTCTAGATATGTCATTAAGGAGAACCTGTAGTGGCGTGTAATCCTTGTATCTCGCCTCTAGATAAAGAACCGGGAGCTCGGTCTGAGAGAGGAAGGGAGCGTGTCCTATGTGTATTATGCTGTCCGCGCCTATCCTCTTGGCTTCTTCAACCGCTATATCGCACCCGCCCCACGTGGGGCTTAAAGATATGAAGGCCTCATATCCTTTCTCACGTGCCAACCTCTCAACCTGCTCCGCAAAACTTCTGAGTCCTAGAGGCGACTGTATCAGAACTTTACGCGGCGACTGCCTCTCTAACCAAGCTAGAATCTCCATTCTATCAAGCTCCACATCCAATTTAATCACCACGGCGTCATAGCTCAGATAACTTCGGTGATCCTCATATCTTCAGCACTCGGCAAACTCATCATCGCCAAATAAGAAGGTGGGTGAAGGTGCTATTATGTATTGCTGAGTCTCAAAGGTGTCGAAGCTCTCACAGCTTGTTCACTTCCCTCCTCACGGGCTGCTGCTTGGTGGGGAGCTGTGGCAAGACAGCGACTATTCTGTTGTAGATGACGTATGCGGGGATGACGCTTAGAAAGACGTGTATTATGTTAAATATCGATGTGAAGATGACCATCACCGTGGCTAATGTTAGGTCTGACTCAACGGTTATTCCGACTCCGCTTAGCGTTCGCCTAGAGAAGGGCAGATAAACACTGGGGAAGAGATAATAGTATAGAAGAAAGGTTGCGGCAGCCATCACAGAGACCCTTGTTAGAAGTGGAAGCGAGACGTTATTGACTATCTGCAATCCACCCTTTAGCCGAGAAGCTAACTCCAGTCCAGCTAGCGTTGAGAGAACAGCGAGTAGCTTCATCGTGGGGCCGATGAGCTGGTGGAAGGGCGTGCCGAAGTTTAGTGCGATCCAGTGGGCTAAACTCGCTATAACACCGCCCGAGAGCCCGAACATGAAGTAGGCGAGAATGTCGGGGATCTCGGAGAAATCGAACGAGAGAAACGGAAGCAGTGGAAATCGCATGTGTAGCCGCATCAGAGATAACGCATATGCCAGCGCTGAGAGTACAGCAACTCCGGCGATCCATTTGGTGTTTACTCTCGACATAACGTAACTATAGCGTTTCAACAGAGGTAATAAGTTTGAGCAAAAGTGACTTGAGTGGAGGTAATAATATAGTGGAGTATGAGATTCAATTATTACTATTTAGTGATAATCTCCCCACTATATAGGGCATTGAATAGCGCCTCAAGGTTTAGCCCTTTTTTCGGAACTACAACCCGGCTTCTCCCAACCTCATAAACCGTGACCAGCCCCGCCCTGCGAAGTATTGACACATGCCTGTAAACAGCGGAATATCTCTTCTTTAGTGCCTTGGCGTAAGCCTTTATGTGTAGCGGTCTCTCGCTCTCAGCAGCCATTATGAGGATTCTGAGCCTAGTCTCGTTCCCCAGAGCGTTAAACACTTTGCTGAATTCCGGTAATTTCTCCAGCGGCAGCACTTTATGTAAACCATGAAAAGCATCTATAATTATTACTTTCCGTGATACATATTCGCTTGTAGTTACTCAGGATTTATTAGAGAAGCTTCATAAGGGAGAGGCCGGTGTTGAGCGGAGATATTCGCAATAGGAACAGGTCGATAATGTTGGGCGCAGTCTTCGGCGGTCTTGCCTTCACGCTCGGCCTCTTACCTCTCAGCTTTCCCTTCCCCCCAATACCTTTTCTGAGGTTTGACTTGGCTGAGGTGCCCTCCTTTGTCGCCCTATTCATGTTCGGGCCAGGGATTGGGTTTGTAGCGGCCTTTAGCCACTTCTTGGCTCTTCTCGTATTTGGCGAGTGGAGCCCTATCGGCCCGCTCATGAAGTTTCTTGCCGTCTGCTCGAGTATGCTGGGGTTCTGGGCCGCTGCAAGCCTGACCGCGGGTAGGGGGCTCAAGGTCTGTGTTTTCTCGTTCGGACTCGTCGGCGCTGTCTCGCGAATTTTAGTCACGAGTCTGGCCAACTATATTTTATTGACGGTGCTCTTTCCATTCTTCCTCGATATCGCGGCCGCCAGCTTAGCCGCGATAACAGGTCTATCAATGGCTTCCTATGCGCAGAAGCTATTCTTCGTTCTACTCTTCACCGCTATTTATAACGCACTCCACATACCCTTCTCCATTTTACCAGCTTATCTGGTAACGAGGTCTTTGGCGCCCATCTCGCCGGTAATTGGCTCGCCTCTTCCATGGATAGTAAGTGTTGCCACGAGTAAAAGATAGGGTAAACCAGATGCCCTACATGACGCCCGGCGTCCTACCACGTCTGTATATTCTCTCCCAAGCCTTGGCCGCCCTTATCTGCTCTATCTCCTCGTCCAGCTTCTGGAAGTCAATCTCGACGTTAAGTATCTCGGATAAGACCTGTAATACGGCTTTGGCTGCCGCCGGCTGCCTAACATGAGGATCACCTATCTCTCCTAGAAGACATGCACTCCGCATGCCGCGCTCCTTGGCTATGGCTGGTAGGAGGCCGTTAAAACCAGTGATGTAGCCGTCTGAGTCCAGCGGTGTTGAGCCAGATCTCCTCAAATTTTCATCCATTGTGAGGGAAATCGCGGCGTGAAATACTCTTGGAGACTCTATGAAGCCGTCCTCAAAGTGAGCGGCTCCTATCGTGTAGACTTCTTCCACTCCTGCCTGTTGGGCTATATCTAATACATTTTCGCAGAGCTCATAAAGCGATGTGGTCTCGGAGGGTTGATGGGTTCCCGTCATTGCTATGAAGTCGAGCCCATCTCTGAAGTATAGCGTGAATCTACCTCTCTCAAACTCGATGATTCCCCCTCTGTGTATGACGAAAGGGGGCCATGAGTCTACGCAGGTGGCGAACGGCTCAAGAGCCTTTACCTGAATAAGGTGCTCCATAGCTATGCCAGCTACATTCCCCATATCCGGAAGTCCTGCAACTAGTCTCTTAACTCTGGATGGGATTTTTTTGACTGTAAACCTCATGGATGAAATCAGGCTGAGGTGAGATAAAAGGGTTGAATCACGTATCAAAATCTCTTTATGGATTACAAATATTAGCGAGGTGCTAGGATGTATCTCTGATGATAAGAATTCCTAGACGCGTAGTCGATGAAATTTCATCAGATGTCGTGAAACGTTATCCTGAGGAGGCCTGCGGCTTATTGATTGGAAGGCTTGAGTCCGGGGTTAGGCTTGTCTCTCGTTACACGCCCGTGAAGAACTCGTATCTCGGCGAGAGGAATAGGAGGTATCTTATCGACCCGATGGAGTATATGAGAATTGATGACGAGGTGTCGTCTCGCGGCGAAATGATTGTGGGGGTGTATCATAGCCACCCAGACGCGCCTGCCCTTCCCAGTAGCTTCGACAACCAGCAAGCTGTCCCCTTCCTAAGCTATGTCATATTGTCGGTCTTGCGCGGAAGGGTGGTGGAGATCTCCGCGTGGCTTCTTGACGAAGTCAGCTGGAAGCTGGAGAGAGACAAAATGGAGATTCTCGATTGAAATTGGAGAGCATCTCGTCCTAGATAGATTATGCCACGCGCATGTCTATGTAACCCCTTCTCCTGCCCAGCTCCTCGGCATAGAGGTAGATGAAGAGCCCAGTCAGCAGCCAAGCCAAGCCCAAAACTGTGGCTAGGAAGAACTCTGTGGGATATCGGTCTAGAGGCCCGATAAGTGCTGCCCGAGACGCTCTAATAATGTGTGTGAAGGGCATAGCCTCGGCTACTATCTGAAGTGGCTGTGGAAGAGCCGAGACTGGAAAAATAGCCTCAGAAAATATCATGAGCATGCCCGAGATATAAACTGGCAGCCCCCACTCCAGCCTTGTCACGAATATGGCATAAGCTGCTAGCATAAGGCCGAGGCCGAGGGCCGCAGAAAGGCCCACGACCATGGTTAACGCAAAGAGTGCGAGGTTTACTGGTGTGAAGCTCAAAGGCGGAGAGACGCCGAGTATCAAGTTGATAGCTGTATATGAGGTGCCCAGCGCAAGGAGGGCGGTGAGGGATGACTCGATGAACGAGGCTATAACCCTTCCAGCAATGTAGGAGAGCGAAGAGTGTGCAATGAAGACTAAGGGGTATGTATATGATGTCTTCCCCTCAGAGACGGCTGAGAGAGGAGACCAGATGTAAGAGGATAGGTGGGTGAAAAGTGATGCACCAACAATTAGGAAGGCAATCCAACCAGTATGAACCTCGCCGGCGGCGCTCGCTCCAACCCAATAAACCATCACTATTGTTAGGACCGATGCGGTTGCTGGGACCGTGCTGAGCAGCACCACTAGAGGGGGATAGGTCCAGCCCAACTCTCTCTCAAGGCCAAGTGCTATCGAGGCGAGAAGCTTCTTCATTTAAGCGTCACCAAGATATCACCCGTTTTACGGCCTATTGTCTCGATATATGATAGGGCCTTTACTCCCACGATTATTGCTGCCAAGGTCATTATGAAGAGCGCTGCTAAGTTGGGCCAGAGCTCTGCTATGCTCTCTGCGTAGAAGACAGCTCTTCGGAGCGCATCCATCCCTAGCGTGAGAGGTATAAGTGAGGCGATGGCTTGGAGCGCGAGTGGTAGCGGGGAACCTCTCCCAATTGATGGGAAATACACTCCAGAGAGAAATGAGACAGGCTCGAAGAGTGCATCATTTATCTCCTCGGCTTCTCTACCAAGTATCAGGTAGAGAGAGGCTAGGGATATGCCCATGCCGTAGAGCGCTGTGAGTGTCAGGATGAAGGTTAGCAGTAGGGAGATCGTTGGGGGTGAGAAGGGTGGGTTGAAGAGGAGTGTTCCGATTATAAGCACAAAGATGGAGCTTGGTAGTGTGCCTAGGATTCCTCCCAGCGACATTCCGATGAGAAGAGCCGTTAGCGGCGCGGGTGATGTGAAGTAGAGATAGAGCATCCCAGACCTCTTATCCCAGTTGAGCTGGGCGGCCATAGACCATAACACATTACCCCAGTACGCAACCATCCCTCCCCCCAGAATGGCAAAACCCGTCAACTGTGGCAGGCCGGCGAATCCGTAGAGAAAAGCTAGAGCTATTGATGTCAATAAGGGGCCGCCAATGTTAACCACTATCCAGAGTGGGTCTCCATAAGTTGCAAGCACCCTGATCATTGCCCGCGAAAATGCAACCCTTAGCCACAGCTCGACGCTATGCCTCAACATCCCTCTCCCTCTCAGAAAACCCTTTACCTACAAGGCTGATAAACACGTCCTCCAGAGTTGGCTCAAGCCTCTCATAGCTATGAACAGATATTCCGCGATATTCAAGCCCATTCAAAACTCTCTCTAAAAGTTCCTCGCTCTCAAGAATCACCCTTATCCTAGCTGTCCCCGTCTCTGGGTCTACTTTGACCGTGCCGCCAACCACTCCCGCCAGCTGCGCTGGATCGCCTATCGAGGCACCGCCCGTATCCGTCTCCAGCAGAACCACCGGCTTGCTCAGCATGGACTTCAGATTCTCGGGTGTGTCGATCGCGAGAATCCTGCCCCTGTCAATAACGGCGACTCTGTCGCATACCTCCTCGGCTTCGAACATGTTGTGGGTTGCGAGGAATATCGTGCGTGAGTGGGTCTTGGCTTCTCTCTTGAAGAGGTCGCGGACTTTCTTAGCGGAGAAGACGTCCATCCCGTTTGTGGGCTCGTCAAAAAACACGACTCGCGGGTCGTTTATTAGGGCTCTAGCGATGTTCAGTCTCTGCTTGTAGCCCGTTGTCAGCATGTATAGTTTCTTGTCCAGCTGGTCTTGAAACTCGAGGATGGTTGCCAGCTCCTCAATCTTGCTCGCAGCCTCTTCTCTCCGGACTCCATATAACTGTGAAAAAAACCAGAGATTTCGCCGGGCGGTGACGAAGTCGAAGCCAACCCTCTCGGAGCTGCTGCTAAACCCAATTATGCTCCTCACTTTTTTAGCCTCCGTCACAACATTGTGGCCGCAAACCAATGCCCTCCCAGATGATGGAAGCAGGAGAGTGGTCAGAATTCTTATGAGCGTGGTTTTTCCCGCACCGTTAGGTCCTAGGAGCCCGAAAACCTCCCCCTCCTCTACCTCGAAGCTCACATTATCGAGCGCTAGCACGCGTCTGGACTTGCTCTCAAAAACTCTGGTGAGACTCTCAGCGACTACATTAGTCAACTCTATGAGACTGACAAGTCGCTTCTGATTATAAACTTAAGTTGCTCAGACTGCCTCGTACCGCTTTGCCCAGTCCATGAGTCGTTCAATTAAGTCCTTGCTGATGGAAGGCCTCCTCTTCTCTATGGCGTAGACGAAGTCGCTCATCGATATCTTTCTGGGCTCATCCAGTCCCTTCTCAAACATCTCCCTTATCGTTGAGATATGGGCGTCGAGGCAGATGTTGTATAAGTCGGCAGGCGAGTAATACTCCGTCATACTCGCCAGCTCCTCAAAATCAACATCATCTGAGACTCTGAGACTTGCAGTATAGTGCTTAAGAATCTGTAGCCTAGTCTCAGCGTTTGGCGGCCCCACATACACTCTCTTATGAAATCTTCTGATAAAGGCCTCGTCGAGCAGCCACGGCTTGTTTGTGGCCGCGATAACGTAGAGGTATTCTTTCTTATTCTTGTTCGCAAGACCGTCCATCTCCTTGAGAAGCTGGTTTCTAGCCCTTGCTTCTCCGCCGACCTCCAAATATCTCTGAGCCGTGAGTGAGTCTGCCTCATCGATGAAGATGACGACTGGCCTGCCCTTAGAGATGTCTTTTCTGGCCTTCGAGAATAGCGTGGCTATATTTTTCTCGCTCTCTCCGAGCCATTTCGACATGACCGTCGCAGCGTCAAGGGTATATAAGAGCGCGTTGACCTCGTTTGATGCTGCCGCTATAAGCAGAGTCTTTCCGCACCCAGGCGGTCCAAAGAGCAGTATTCCTGTAGGCCATCCGAGCGGAAAGAGGTCTGCCCTGAGCCAAGGATAGACTATTGATTCCCGTATGATCCTCTTTGCGTCTTCAAGACCTATAACGTCGCTCCATCTGACACTGCTCTCCACAGGCTCGATCTGTAGCTCGTCTTTTGAGGCTGAGGAGACTGACTGTCGGACTACAGGCTTGGCTGCGGCCTCGCTGTTCAGCTCGTTGAGCCGCTCAAGATACTGCCTCATTCTATCCTTATAAACCTCGTGCAGGACTGGGCTTTGAGTCAGGTCGATAAGCCTGCTCAGAATCTGTATGGCCTCTTTATAACGAGCTATGGCGGCCTCCCTAGAACCCTGCCTGTCGAGATGCACCGCTTCTTTCGCCTTTTCAATAGCGATTCTTTCTAGCTCGCTCACGCCTCGGGGCGTGTATAATTCTTCAGGTTGTTTTTAAGAGGTTTCGATAGACGCCGCGACGAATGGGGATAAGGTAAATACTCCAAAAATACGTGGGAATTCGTTAAGGTATTTCCTTGGCTGTGTGAAAAACGAAGCATGTCTCTGTCTTAGCCACGTTTTTTATGCTCCTGATATTGTCGATAACAAGTCTCCCCACGTCCTCTGTAGACGGGGCCCTCACTTTTATGAGCATATCCCACTGACCGCTGATGAGGTGAACCTCGTAAACATGCTCCATCTGGGCTATCATGGCCGCCAGATCCCTCTGGGATATGTCCATGACGGGCGAGAAAGAGACAAGAAGGAATGCAGTGGCGGGAAAGCCCAGTTTGGAGTAGTCAGGTATCGCCGCAATCTTCTTAATGACCCCGCGAGCCGTAATCCTCCTAAATCTTTCCTGAAGCGTAGTCCTCGGAATACCAAGCTCGCTACTAAGCTCTGTGAAGCTCTTCTTTGCATCCTTCATGAGGGCCTTGATAATTTCTAAATCTTTGGCATCTAACGACGCCTCAACCATGTCGATGTCTATATGACATAAGGATATATAAGATTAATCGTCTAAGAATCCAGATACTGGGGCAGTCTGTCCATCACGATGTTGGAGATTTGGTGCAAGAATGTGTTGGGTTAATCGACTATTGTAGAGCACGTGTTTCAACACTTTTATAGGGGCGAGCTCAGAAGGTGAGAGGGTTGCCGCGGTTATCAGGTATCGCCATTCATGGCTACGGAGTATACATCCCGATGATGCGGATAAAGGCATCCGAAATCTCAAGAATGTGGGGTGGCTCCGATTCCGAGCTTCCAGTAATCGAGAAGTCCGTCAACAATCTCGATGAGGACACAGTCACTATGGCGATCGAAGCAGCATCATACGCCATAGCTAGAGCTGGGATCTCTCCCCAGAAAATAGGCGCGGTATACGTGGGCTCCGAGTCTCACCCCTACGCGGTGAAGCCAACAGGCACAATAGTGGCCGAAGCAATAGGCGTCAACAGCAGGCTCCTCAGCGCCGACCTCGAATTTGCCTGTAAGGCCGGGACGGAGGCGATGCAGCTAGTAATGGGACTTGTAGCCTCTGGAATAATAGAGTTCGGCCTCGCGATAGGCGCTGACACCGCCCAGGGAAGGCCGGGGGACGCCCTGGAATATACGGCCGCGGCGGGGGGAGCTGCATTCACGATAGGTAGGACAAGCGACAGCGTCGTCGCAGAGATAGAGTTTGCTTCGAGCTATGTCTCAGATACTCCAGACTTCTGGAGAAGAAGCTACGAGAGATACCCAATGCATGCGTCAAGGTTTACGGGAGCGCCTGCCTACTTCCACCACATAGTCTCCTCTGTAAAGATGGTTCTGGACGAGGGATACTCTTTAAATGACTTTGACTACGCGGTCTTCCACCAGCCAAACACCAAGTTTCCATTCGCGGTGGCCAAAATGCTGGGAATTCCTCCCAAGAAAGTTGAACCAGGAGTTGTCTGCAACTTGGTCGGAAACACCTACGCCGCCTCATCTATGTTAGGGGTAGCCAAGGTTCTGGACCAGGCCAAGCCGGGTGAGAGAATTCTCATGGCCTCTTACGGCTCAGGGGCTGGGAGCGATGTCTTCGTCATCAGGGCGGGAGATGGTATCTCAGAGAAACGGGCTAAGGCTCCGCTTGTCACAGACTTTATCGAGAGGAAGAGGTATGTCGACTACTCGCTGTATCTGAGGGCACGTAATAAGATTAGGGGGTAGAGCATGAGAAAAGTGTTTATCGCCGGTGTCAGTGTATCCAAGGTTGAAGAACACTGGAGTCAATCAGTTGACGCCCTAGTGACAAAGGTGGTTGCAGACCTGACAGACGTTAGGCTCCGAAAAATTGACGGAATCTTCGTTGCCAGCGCGCTCGCAGAGACTCTACAGAATCAGGGCAACCTCGGGGCCATCGTGGCTGAAGACCTCGGGCTATCGGGTGTTCCTGCATTAAGGGTAGAGGCCGGAGATGCCTCTGGTGCGGCGGCCCTCTATACTGGATACCAGTCAATACTCTCGGGCATCTCAGACATAGTCTTGGTGGTTGGCGTCGAAAAGATGAGCGATGCTAGTCCAGAGGAGGCGATGTTTCTCTCATCCCTCTCTGAGAGATACGACTATGTCGGCTATCAAGGAGTCACGGAGTCCTCAATCGCGGCTATGATGTATAAGGTCTACCTCGAGAAATACGAGCTGCCACAAGAGATGGTCGCACAATTCCCGGTAATAATGCATGAAAACGCAGCCAAGGCGCCACACGCCCAATACCAGTTTAAGACAACTTTGGAGAATGTCCTCTCATCCCCAGTTATCTCCCCACCGCTCAGGAGGCTCGAGACAACAGCTCCCGCCGACGGCGCGGCCGCGGTTTTACTCTGCAGCCAAGACTTCCTCCCAACAATACAGCACGACCAGATAGTCGAGATAGCAGGCTGCGCCACATCAACAGACATAGTATTCCCCTTCGACAGAGAGGACCCACTTAAGGTCAGCGCCGCTTCACGGGCATTTGAGGAGGCGCTCGCAAGAGCAGGGGTTAGCAGAAACGAGATAAAGGTCCTGGAGATTCATGACTCGTATTCTATCTTGGCAAACCTCATTCTAGAATCAATCGGATACTCAGAACCGGGGAAGAGCGGCCTGGACGCAAAAAATGGCATGTATAGTCAAGGAGGGAAACCCGTGATTAACACTTTCGGTGGATTAAAGGCCCGCGGGCACCCAATCGGCGCCACCGGAGTTTACCAGGCGGCGGAGATCTATATGCAGCTGACCCGGCTAGCTGGCTCTTGCCAAGTAGACGGCGCTCAGACAGGGGCCATGATAAATTTGGCTGGGCTCGGCAGCGCGGCCTACGCCTTTGTGATGAGGGGGGCGTGAGCCCTGGGCGCGATATTTAGGCCTCCTGTGGCTTGGAGGCACAAGCGCTTCAGATACAGGTTAGTCGTGTGGAGATGCCTCAACTGTGGCGCATTCCACCACTACGAGACAAGCATCTGCAGGAGGTGTCGGTCTAATAGAATTGCCGAAGAACTTTTACCAAGCCGCGCAAAGCTAGTAACGTTCACGGCGGTGAAAAATCCGCCCGCAGGTTTTGAAAGCCAAGCACCTTATGTTGTCGGCATAGTAGAGTTTGAGGATGGTACAAGATTGCTCGCCGGCATAACTGACTGTGACTACGAGGAACTCAAGCCTAGCATGGAGTTGGAGCGGGTTGTCCGCAAACTCACGCAGGATGGCGAATCTGGTTTAATCATCTATGGCTACAAGTTTAGACCCCCCATTAAGAAGCACTGAAGTGGCAGAGGTTGCATCGGCCTAACCGCATAGGACGAGAAATAAGCGGGCCCTAGAGCCCCTCTTGCGACTTTCCATCCACAACATCGGTAAAATGTTAGAGAAGGTAAATAGCATGGCTCTACATAGTAATTCCCGAAGACTAGGGATGGGATTACAGGGATTCACGAGTATGCGGGGATCAGGTATTTTATCTACAGGAACGACAACGATAGGCTTCACAGCAGGCGATATAGTGGTATTCGCCACAGACACTAGAGCGACAGCCGGATTTTTCGTCGCCCATAGAAAAACAAAAAAGGTCCATAAAATAGCAGACCATGCTGCGCTAACAATAGCTGGGCGGGTCGCGGACGCCCAAAGCCTCATCGACCTCATGAAGGCTAACGCAAGACACTTCGAGATCACGCATGGCAGAAGAATAGGAATCAGGATGCTCACGAGCCTCTTAGCAAACCTAATGTTCAGCTACAGGTGGCTACCTTATCAGGCTCAAATACTGCTAGGAGGTGTAGATGAAGAAGGTCCTCACATTTTCAGCGTCGACCCGCTGGGCGGATTTACTAAGGAGAGAATGGTGGTATCGGGCTCTGGGTCACCTGTCGCTCTAGGTGTTTTGGAGGCAGAGTATAGGGAGGACCTCAGTCTTGATGAGGCGGTAAGGCTGGCGTTCAAGGCAGTGGCGGCAGCGATCAGGAGGGATATAGGATCTGGAGACAGTATAGACGTAGCCTACATACTACCTACGCCGATGTATAAGGAGCTCACCGTCGAGGAGAAAGCGCCGCTCTATGACGCCTATGTAAGGCCCTATCTCCTGATGTAGTCCGACTGCATCTTGTTGTAATAGTTTAAGACGAGACCATAGTCCTCCTTCGATATGGGGTGTAGCGACCCCTGCAGATAGGCGAACCATCTGTCCTTATTTTTTACGAAGCTAAGATTTGGAATAACCTCTTCAGCGTTTAGGGGATTAGCCCACAAGACTCCCTTAATCTCGATGTAGTGTGTCAAAAGCGTTGAAGGAAACCCCTCTATGAGCGTCTTTATCTGCGGTGTCAGCAACTGCGCAGCCGAGTTAATCTGACACTCACCTGCAATGAAACGCCCCTCCCTGCTCCCTACATAGAACAACCCATAGTCCCCCGCCGCGACCTTCTTGCGATACGGGTTCTTAGCGGACAAAAGCCAGAAACCATGCTTAACCCGGTTTAAAAGAACCTGCATAGCCGGTATCAAGTTTCGCGCCCCCGTCTTGTGATCTTTTACAACCATTAACCAATACATCTCAAGGCATAAATTTTTGAAACATATATAAGTCTTAGGCTGGTGATCCTTAGAGAAGCCATGGGGATTCATCATGAAGCGTAGAGCAGTCCTGTCAGCTATAGCAGCCGCAGTTGGTGTTGCAGGGCTCTCAACGCTATACTTCATGCTCTCAAGTCCCAGGAGAGATGTAGCCACTGTTGGCCAGTCAGCAGGCTATACGGTTGAGGTGGTGCATGACGGGCTTACCATCCCCTGGGAGATCTGCTTCATCAGCGGCGAGGAAGCTCTTGTGACTGAGAGGCCGGGCCAGTTGAGACTGTTAAACATCTCGAGTAGGCGGAGCACTGTGGTGGGAGAGATTGAGGTAGCTCATGTGGGGGAGGGTGGCCTTCTAGGCTTAGCCTACCTCGAAGAGAGCTCAAAGATAATAACCTATTATACGTACAGAAGTGGCTCTAAGCTTTTCAACCGCGTCCATATGTGGGACTCTCTCGAAGTGAAGGACGGGGAGGTGCTACTGGACGAAATACCGGGAGCATCCATACACGATGGAGGAAGAGTAAAGATAGGGCCTGATGGCAAATTATACGTGACCACAGGCGACGCATCTATTCCCCCGCTCTCACAAGACTTGAATTCCCTTGCAGGTAAAATTCTCCGTGTTAACACTGACGGGACAATTCCACACGACAACCCTTTCCCCTCCTCACCCATATACAGCTATGGCCATAGAAACCCACAGGGTATCTGCTGGCGCTCTGATGGCAGCACCTACGCAACTGAACATGGCCCATCAGGAGAAGGAGGGCTGGTGGCAAACGACGAGTTGAACAGAATAGTTGCAGGAGGGAACTATGGATGGCCTCTAGTAGTCGGGAAAAGAGGGATGAGCGGAATGATCGACCCCGTCTACCACAGTGGGAGCGAGACCTGGGCACCATCGGGATGCACATTCTACTATGGCGAAGACTTCCCCGACTGGGATGGGAGCCTATTCTTCGGAGCGCTTCGTGGTGAACATCTACACCGCGTCGCCCTTAGTCGGGATGGCTCAAACGTAGAGTCCGCGGAGAAACTCTTTGTGGGAACCTTTGGTCGTCTTAGAAATGTGGTGCAGGGCCCAGATGGCCTCTTGTATCTGCTCACCAGCAACAGGGATGGAAGGGGCTCAGTACGTCCCGGAGATGACAAGGTGCTAAGAATCACTCCGCGGAAGTAAGATACAATATGCCCGAAATACCTAGGTATTATGTTGAGAGCCCTTAAAGGTGCGGGAGCAGACGCCTTATATCCTCGAGTAGCTGGATGACCCCAGAATGAATCGATGCCCCATCTGCATGGCACCCCAAATAGAGGGTGCCTTATATTGCCCGTTCTGCGGCCACCGTATAGAGCTGGGCAAAAAAACAGAGGTTTATAGGTGCTGGGTTCATAAAAACAGGTTCGCACCTTATCGCTGCGAGGTGTGCAGAAGACTAATCTGTAGAGAATGCCGAGCCGAGCACCCAACAAAGAATATCTGCAAGGTATGTTATATGTCAATTCTTCTCCCTCAGAAGATCGTAACTAAGTTCCAGCTCAGAGTGGAGAATGGCGGTGGAATCCACAGCAGCGGAGAGCTGGGCCCTATTCTTGTCCGAGGTGGTGGCGCTGATCGCTACATCACATCACGAACTAGCGCGCATACCGTTTAAACTCTATTCGGAGTCCATGTCGCTCAGGTTCGGCAACATTTATACATCAAGAAGAACCATGAAACTGACGGGTCTGGTATGGACGCCTCACCGCTTATAGACGCACTGGTTATAAGCGGCTCACTAGCAGCCCTTATAGCGTCAATACTTGCCATCTACATGGTGACGCTCTCCCTCCGGGTCTACAGGCTGACGCTCACAGCCTATACCAATGTAAGAGACGCGTTGATGCAGATGGCTATTCAGACCGCCGAGGTCTCGAGAGAGCCTCCCGCAAAACAGAGCCCCCCTGAGGAGGGTGTACAGGCACCTAAACCTGAACCATCCAAAGAAATGAGAAAGGAACCATACGATACAATATCGTCCCTACTTGCTGGTGAGAATCTTAAGGCTGCGCTGATCTTCGACGAGAGCGGACAAGTGATAGAGTATGAGGGCGACATGGATGCAAATCGGGAAGCAGCCCTCCTCACAGAGATCATGAGCTCACTTCAGCTTGCCAGAAGCTCAGTGAGCAGCCTCCAGATACAGGACGGCGACCTAGAAGTCATAATGCCTACAGTAGAGATTGCGGGCAGGCGGACTTACTTCTATGCTAGGGTCCCGCAAGGACGTGAGGGTGTAGATTTTGAACTATTAAGGCAGAGCGTTAAGAGAATCCTTGGCAACCTGCTAGGTGGGGGCTGAGAATGTTTGCGGGATCTCGAGACAGTTTCGCCAGAGCTCCAATCACTTCTCGAGGAGGTAATAAAAGTTAGCAGGGGAGCCATAGAAGTAGCTCTCGTCGCAAAGCCTGACGGCACCCCTGTCGCTCACGTCAACGCCTCATCGGTAGGACCAGAGTACCTCGCGGCCGCGATATCCGCTATCTCTGGTGTTGTATCATCCATCCTAGAGGTAATGCAGATTGGTGACTATAAGCGCGTAGTCGTTGAATTAGCAAGCCATAGATACCTCTTCATTTTTCAGCACAGAGGAGATGTTGTGGCGCTGATAACTAAGCTTCATCCAAACTTGGGATTTGTGAACTTGCTTCTAGACCTCTACTTTAAAGAGGAGGGTAGGGTTGAAGAGCTATAAGGTCATTGTGACCGGCCCGTTCAACTCAGGCAAGACAACTTTGGTCAAGACCCTATGTGAGCTAAGTATGACGACTGAGCGTGAGATAACAAGAACGGAGGAGCGGACCAAAAAAACCACAACCACTGTCGGCATGGACTTCGGAGTTGTTGATTTAGGTGACGGATATTATGTGAGGCTTTTTGGAACTCCGGGTCAAAAAAGATTCTCTTTCGTATGGCATATCTTGGCGAAGGGGATGCATGGTTACATAATGATGGTGGATTCAGCTGACGAGTCATCGATACTGGAGGCGCAGGAGGTCCTCTGGGAGTTCCGACGAACCTATCCTGACACGCCTTACGTTATAGCGGCTAACAAGCAGGATATCGAGGATGCCCTCTCAGCCGAGGATATAAGGTTCGCCATGAATTTGGGGAGGGACGTCGTGATAGTGCCCAGCGTCGCAAAAAGTCATGAAAGTGCATGGAATGTGCTGAGGACGCTTTTAGAGATGATAATCGAGAAACATCCTAGCGGCTCCTAAATCTTGGTCCAAGAGAAGAGCAGGTATCTTACCCTCCCCTCTTCCGGCACAGCTATGATGAAGTTTTTACGGACAGTAGTTGCGAGTCGACCGGCCCTCACCAGCTCAGTGGCAGAGACCTCTTCACCCATGCCTTTCACCTGAACGATGAAAGGAGCATGGTCGATCCCAGGCCCGTACTTATACACAGCGAAATCGCTGCCGAACTTTAATCCGGGAGTCACGATAAATCCACGCTCACGCAGGTCCCTGTAAACGGCGTAAAGCTCTCTAAACCTGCCGCTAACCTTCTCTCCTATTGTGAAAAGCTCTTCGTCCCTGACGTGCGTGTCTCCTCTATAAACCTCCAATAAACGCTTTTCTGAGAGATAACAGGCCTCGATTATGTCAAGTACGAGAGGGGCCTCGAAGTCTGCTCCCCGGGGCTTCGGCACTCCGAGGGGCTTACCATAAAACCCACTTGAAAATAACTGCCTCGCATCCTCATGACTGAACACCACAACATTAGTCTCGACTAGGTCTGACCGAATAACCTTCCGTGACTCTTCTTTCATGTCGCAGTGACGCCAAAATCCTTGCTCAATATCTGCCGCGTGGATAGATAGCCCTTATAATGTTGGATATTTCCTCTGCACTGTCTGCAATATCCTCAAGTATACTTGCTATCTCTCTGGCGAGAATCATGTGAGGAACTTTAAGTTTACTTTGAAGTATCTCAACATCAACACTTCTGTATAGCCCGTCAACCATTTTTTCATTTAGCTCGACCTCGTCCAGTTTTTCGTGTAGGGCTGTCACGTTGAGCAACAGAGCTCTAAGGCATTCTTTGAGTATTTCAAGCCCTTCATAGACTTTTTCTGTTATCTCAGAGAGACCACACGCGGCCGGGTCCTCAAATCCGTTAAGCTTGTAGAGTGTTAAGGCTCGATACGCTGCTCCCTCTATTTTGTCGAGCATCTTGTCGAGCAGCGCCAAGACCCTGATGTACTCTCCTCTCTGAACTAGAAGCACGCCATAGGTCATCAACTGTTGTTCAGCGTTGCGTTTGAGAATCTTGCACTCCTCGTCAATTCTCAGTATTTCTTGAAAGTTTTTCTCCGCGGCGTCAAATGCTCCAATAGAGGTGAGTTGAGTAAGCATCGAGGAGAAGATTCTCATACAGCTGCTCACCTTGATTACGCATTCGTGGGTTATCTGGATGAGAAGTGTTTCGATATCATCTTGACGGGACCTAGTAACCATGAGTACCTGATAGGAGATATGTGTAGTCTGCTTTATATAAATTAGCTTAGCTTTGTGTCTCCCCCCGTGTCGAGGTAATCTGTTAGCCGAGGCATGACCCTGTCTATGGTCCTCCAAGACCTTCTCACTTCTCTGCTCAACCCGCCGTGTGCAATCAACTGTCTGATATAAGATATTGTCTTCGGGTCTGATGGGTAGCCTGAGCCGATTTCCCCGAGTGTTTTAGACAACTCGGCTATGGTCAAGTCTCGAATGACTTTTGCAACTACAGATGCGGCGCCAACTACCGGATAGTCTGAATCGGCATGACATCTGCAGATTATCTCGATAGAGTTTAGCCGCTTGGAGAGCTCGGCTTGCAGCTTCTCATAGTTCCTTAACGGCGAGTCAACAACTAAGATGTGGGGCTGAAGCTCCTCAGCTATGGATACTATGGCCTCGAGCTCGAGGCTGTTTATTCCAGGGCCACCGCGCCTTCGCGTGTAGGAATCAACTTTCTCTGGCTCGAGGAGCCTATAGCTGGCCTCAACTCCGAGGTTTTTCAGTCTCTCATAGATTTGTTCTCTTTTTTTCTTGGAAAGTTTTTTCGAGTCTTTTGCACCTGTCTCTATGATGGCTTGAACCGCGTCCTCGCTGACAGCCACTCCAGCTACAACCAGTGGGCCGATGACCGCTCCTCGGCCGGCCTCGTCAACCCCGCATACCTTCTTAGCATTACTCATATCTGGCCCTTACCATTACATGGTCTTCTTCGAATGGCGCCAACTTGACAGACTCCAGAACCTTTAGACCGGCGTTCTCCATGGTCCCTATCTCACGGCGGAAGACCTTGTCAGGGTCTTCCACACTGTCAATGCTCCTGGCCTTGATCGCTATTAGCACCTCTCCACCGCTCTTCAAAAAAAGTTCAGCATTATCTATGAGTATCTTGGCTTGTTCAGGCTGAGCTATGTCGCAGTAGATTGTATCAACTATGTCTGCTATTCCGAGATATTTCTCAGGCATTCTGGCGTCTGAGAAGATTGCTATGACGTTTCTACGTCTACGTGCTACCCTCTCTATCAGCTGAGATATCACTCGCGGAGCAAACTCGACCGCATAGGCCATTCCCTCAAGCCCTATGATGTCGGAGACATGGCTTATCGTGGTTCCCGAGGCCGCACCCAGATAAAGGACGGTCTTACCTCGACCAAGATTCCAAGACTTTAGTCCAGAAAGTATCGCTGCTGCAAGTTTACTCCTGTAGGGGACCCATTCCCTATACTCGTCTCCTCCCACCTCGTATAGCCTCTCGCCATATACGCTGAACCCTCTGTCCAAGTTTTTGGTAGCTAATAACCGCTGACCCCCCACGCTCAGCGTGTAGACACCCTCGAACACGGAGCTCTCCTCTACGCTCATCTAGACCTCCTCCTACCAGGCTGCCTGGCCTTGATGGGGGGTGAAGCATACTTCTGCTTGATCTCCTGCACTCTTTTCTCGAGAGCAGCTTTTATCTCCGCCGACCTATCCTCGCGAGAGTAGTAGTCTATCCTTGCCGCAAGGGCTATCTTTGTCGCGAGAGTCCTGGCTATCTTTCCTCTTTGCCACTTGGGTGAACTATGGACGTAGGGGTGTTGAAAGATGACTCCGTGCTTTGGCGCACCCCTACCTGTTTTAAAGAATCTGAAAAGAGCCTTTTCCGCGCCGAGGACCTGTATTGTGCTCGCAGGCATTTTGGCGAGGTTCTGTAAACCTCCTGCCAGCGAGATCAGTCTGGCGCCCAAAATCGGGCCGGCTATCGATGAGAGGTTGGGGGCTTCTATATCCATCAAGTTCCTGACGTATTTTTCCATGCTCCCTCGCTGCTTGATTAAGTCGAGTATCGTGGAGGCCAGCTCCCACATCATCCTCTTGTCCTGCTCGGCTACGTCAACACCCACGCTCCTTTCGGCGGCCTCGGCGATCTTTTTTGATGTCTCACCCTCTAACTTGCCCGCCTGCACCGCGGCTCTCAACCCCTCCCTTTCCCTGTATTCATAGACAAGCTCCGCGTATCTTTGGGGGTCGCTGACGAATTCACGGAGCTCCGGGAAATGAGTTCCAAACCACTCCATGAGCCTCGAGGCAGCCATGTTTATGATCTTCTGTAGGTCATCCAGATAGTTCACCGCCTGCACAATCATGAGGTCTCTCCTCTGAACAGCTTTACGGATTGACTCCTCCACAAGCCTGAGTGAGGTTTTCCAGACTGCCTCCCTGTATTGCTTTAGGCTCTGTGCGAGGTTTGCTGAGACAGCAAGCTTCTCTAGGGGCTCGCTTGGTTTGACTCTTTCAAACACTATCTCTGGCAGAATTCTCGAGAGGACGGTGATGAGCTGTGGGGACGATGAGTAAACTTTTCTCACATCGCCCCTCCTTATGAATTCGGCTACCTCTCTGACGGGCGGGCACTCCTCGCCAGCCAGAATCGAGGCTAGATAGTTTTCCCCATCAGTGATAAGTCTGATATAGCCCATCTGCCCTCCGCCCTCTCTATAAACTATCGCGAGGGGGGTGAGGTGGAGCTCGATGCTCATGTAGTTCACCATGACTCTCTAGTAAAACTTGGATTTAAACTCCCTTTATCGCCGTAAATCCTTATCGAGTGCCACGCCTCTTCATGGATTTGGCTTGGGTGGTTAAGGCGTGTTGATACCGGGCCTCAGGGTGGTTACTACAAATCCTGGGAAGTGGGCTGAGTTTTCATCCGTTCTTCAGAGCTTAGGGGTTGAGTGCTCCTGGATCAGGGAGAATGTGTTGGAGATTCAGTCAGACGACTTGGGCGAGATAGCGTATCACGCGGGGCTGGATGCTTATAGGCGTTGGGGCGGTGGAGTCATGGTTGAGGACGCTGGCCTATATATCGACGCTCTTAACGGCTTCCCCGGCCCCTACTCATCCTATATCTACAGGACCATCGGGGTTGGTGGTGTCCTCAGGCTGCTAGCTGGCGTGGATGAGCGAAACGCCTCTTTCAGGTCAGCTATCTGCTACGTAGACTCTTATGGAGTAGCTGCAGTTTTCACTGGAGAGGTGGAAGGTTATATTGCTGCTGAGCCGCGGGGTTCAGGAGGTTTTGGATTTGACCCGATATTTATACCGAGAGAAGGTGATGGAAGGACGTTCGCTGAGATGACGCTTTTAGAGAAGAATGTCTACTCACACCGGGTAAAGGCTCTAAAAAAACTAATCGCCCATCTCGGAGACCGGAGCCTTGCCCGCGACATCTAGCTGCTTCTCTCCACGTATCGCGCACGGCTCCTAATCTCCGCAACTCGCGCCTCAACCTCGGCGCGCCTAGAGACGCCCACAACACCCTCATATCCGCTTCGGAAAGAGGTCATCAACTCCCCTGTAATCGCTGGATGCGCTGCAGCCAGCCCCCTCTCGAAAAGGTGGAAGTCTATAGCGAGCTCCTCTATGTCGCTGGTGAATCCGCTTAAACCGAAGTCGACGAGGACTGGTTGCTCCCCCACAACTATCACGTTAGACGGCACAAAGTCTCCGTGGTAAATGTCTGTCTCGTGTAATTTGGCAAGTGCCTCTCCGAGCTTATATGCTATCTCTCCTAGGCTTGGAGCTTTTGCTGCCAGTAGCTGCCTCAGCTCTATCCCCTCGATAAACTGCATGTAAATGGCTGCTTCTTGGATGTCGACGTGGAGGACGGCGGGGCATGAAACTCCTACCTCCTTAGCCCTCATCATGACTCTGACTTCTTTCAGGGTTCGTGAGGACCTGACCTCCTGGTCTAGATGTGGATGCCTATATGGCTTGGGGAGCCTCTTCTTCTCAACTATGGTCAGGCCCCTCCAGCAGAGTTTCCGGAGGACAGCCTCCGCGCCTATCTTGATCACCCCCTGATCTAGCGTCTCTTCTATCAATCCCAGGTAACCTCGGTCTCGTCTAATCTTAGCCTCGGTTTGACAAAGCTTCTCTCTATGCTTGTCTCGTGGCCGCTAAGAAACATCTTTAGCCCGTTCCAAGCTATCATGGCTCCGTTATCGCCTAGGAATTGGTCGGGTATTGGCTTGAACTCCGCTCCGTGTATCTTTACCATCTCTGTTATCATCTGTTGGAGCCGTCTACTTCTTGCAAGCCCTCCGACGAGAAGAACCTCCTTCTTCTGTGTGAGGGCGAGCGCCCGCTCAAGCACCTCCGTCAACATCGCGTATATGGTCTCTGTCAAGGATAGGGCGATGTCTGGCACAGCCTTGCCTGCCTCGAGCAGTTTTTCTGCGGATGTGAGTAGGCCTGAGAATGATACGTCCATTCCCTTGACATGGAGAGGCAGGGGGTAGAAGACCTTGCCTAGCTTGGCATACTCTTCTGGGGCTGGCATTGGTCCTATGCCCGCCTTTATTCCGAAGACATCAAGACAGTTTCCCGCGGCTATGTCCAGCGTCTCTCCCAGCAGCCTGTATCGCTTCTCGTGGAGCGTCGTAACAAGCGTGTTTCCCCCCGCCACATAGAGTACAACCGGGTCCTTGAAGCCAGTTGTGAGCTTTCCGATGACTATGTGTGCGACCCCATGGTTCACGGCGACTAGAGGTCTTCTCAACTTGAGGGCAAGGGCTCGGGCTATGGTCGCGCCAGTCCTGAGGCAGGGGCCCAGTCCAGGGCCATAGGAGAAGGCAATAACATCCACCTCTCCTAAATTCACGCCAGCCCGGCTTATCGCCCTCCTCAAAACGTGGTGTGCCACGGAGGCATGGTGTTGGGCTGCCTCGCGCGGATGTATTCCGCCGCTTCGTGGCCGGTAAATATCGTTCTCGTTCGCGAGTATCTCTCCATTGGAAGAGACAATGCCCACTCCGAAGGTGTGGGCTGTTGACTCGATTCCGAGGCAGATGGTCCCTTCCCGCCTCAACGTCGCTAGATAGTTTGTTGGGGTTGACCTTATAGGTGAAACGATTACCGGTCCAGGACTAGGGACAAATATTCTATCAGCGTCTCTTTAGCTTCTCTTAAGAGGTAGATATCTATGCCTGGCACGCCACACGCCATTATCGTCGCGGAGCGGGTGTTGTTGTCCGTCTTGGAATGGTCAGAGTCCCTGTAAGGATAAATTGAGAGGACCGAGCTATCGTCTCGCAGAACAACCTCATTCCCCTTCAAAAAGATCTCTTTATCCATGCCTATGCCCCTGAACC
This sequence comes from Thermoproteota archaeon, assembly GCA_030550155.1. GTDB lineage: Archaea > Thermoproteota > Nitrososphaeria_A > Caldarchaeales > Calditenuaceae > HRBIN02. Next base: position 39,660 of record JAUQPZ010000001.1, on the reverse strand, counting down.
TTTCTCCAGCCGCGCCCCAAGATAGTTTTAGCCTTCCCTCTATCTTCGCATCATCATAAGCCGCCATGGTGATGCCAGTCTTCATTGAGGCGAGGTTGTAGAGGTCCACGAGCAGGTTGATTCTCGGAAACTCTCTACCCATCAAGACTCTCCTTACAAGAGCCTCTGAGGACGGCCTCATCTTTGTGGGGTCGATCCCGATTTTCCAGAAAAAATCTCTATACGCCCTAAACACTGGGACGTCTTTAAGCCCCTCTAATGTATATCTTAGCCTGATCTCCTCTGTAACCCGCTTTATCAGCTCCTCCACCCCAGCCTCACCTAAGCCAAAATCCAGGTTCTTCACCCTGAAGGCAAGGGCATATAGTCCTGGAAAACATGATTGCAGATCAGCGTCTATCTCCAGCGGTACATCCTCCGCGATCACGTAGGCTCAAGATTTCTAGACTGGTTTAAATTTATGTATCTTCTGGCTCCTTATTTTTGTCGATGCTTGGTGAGATGGATTGAGCGGGGCGAACGGCAAGGTCCAGGCCTTCATCTCTAAAGTTGAAAGATACGCCGGAAAGAAGCCCTTTCTCGTCGTCTCAGCACCTGGCAGGATGGATTTTCTCAACACTCATCAAGACTATAAGGGGCTGCCTGTAGTCCCGATAGCAGTAACTCTTAGGACGTATATCGGGATTGTTGAGAAGCGGCCAGATGTTTTTCGCGTCCGCAGTCTAACGCTCCAAGAGCGCGGAGAAGAACACCTGGACGAGTTCAGCGTCAAGAGCCCCTTGCTCCGTGGTCGGGGATGGTTCGGCGACTATCTGAGGGCTGTGCTCAGAGTGGTGGGTGAGAGGGTTGGCTCCTACTCCATCGGCGGCGAGCTGTACATATCTAGTGAGGTCCCCATTGGCAGTGGGTTAGCGAGTAGCGCAGCCTTGGAGGTGGCTTTTGGAGAGTTTCTGAACAATTACTGGGCCTTGGGACTCGACAAGATGGAGCTCGCAGAGACGTGTTTTGTTGCGGAGAAAGAAGTTATGGGGATACCGTGTGGGAGATTGGACCAATACAGCTCCGCAATCGGTAATGCTATCCTCCTTTATCCCTCGCCGCCAGTGAAATACGAGGTCCTCCCAATTGAGGGCGCGAGCTTCGTAGCGGTAGACTCGGGAATTCGGCATAGCGTTGGCAGCATCCATCCTGTGAGGCAGAGAGAGCTGAACGAGGGGCTGAGAAAGCTTTTGAAAATGAGTCTCCCCGGTTACGTCAGAAAACACCTTGGAGAGAGCTTCGACTCGGTGAACTGGATGGAAATCACTTACCAAGATCTCGAGCCCTACATCAGACAGCTTAGCAGGCAGGAGGCTGGGAGAATAGCTTATACTCTTCTTGCCAACGAGTCAACGAGGCTTGCGCTCGAGCTTATAAAGAGAGGGACAGGCGATTTGGAGGCACTAGCCAAGATCATCAACGAGCAGCACGAACTACTCAGAGACCTGTATGAGGTTAGTCTCCCGGAGCTTGAGAGGATACGGAACTCAATGCTGGAGAGTGGTGCTCTTGGGGTGAAGATAAGTGGAGCGGGAATGGGCGGGTGTCTCATCGCCCTTTGCAGGGATGAGGAGTCGTCTCGGAGAGTGCTGGAGGCCGCCCTAGGCGCGGGGGCTGTTAGGGGGTGGATGTTAAAGATAGATAGAGGCTCCTCGCTTGATTACTCTGAATGAGTGTAAACGAGATACGCTGGCATCCATTACTTGGCACTTGGGTCATAGTTGCGAGCGGCAGGGCAACAAGACCATGGCGAGATGCGACATGCCCCTTCTGCCCCGGAGCGCCTGAGACAGGATACGGCTGGGACGTCATATCTCTCGACAACAGATACCCCTCCCTCTCTACCTCACCCTCCGTTACATCCACACCGCCAAGCTTCTCAAAGCTCGAGCCAGGCTATGGAAGGTGTAAAGTTGTGATAGAGACGACTGAGCATGAAGGTGATCTTGACACAATACCTTTCCAGAACCTGGTCAAATACGTGGATATACTTGGGCGCGAGACTGCAGAGCTGGCTGAAGACCCTGGAATCAAATATGTGGCCCCTTTCAGGAATAAAGGCGAGCTAATAGGCGTCTCGATTCATCACCCCCACTCCCAGATATACGCACTGCCCTTCATACCACTGCGGATTGAGAGGGAGCTTGCCTCGATGGAAGGCTACTACAAGGATAAAGGATCTTGCCTTGTCTGCGACATCGTAAAGGAGGAGGAGTTGGGTGAGAGGGTGATCTACAGGAACAGGGACTTCATTCTGATTCTCCCCTATTATGCCCAGTGGCCCCACGAGTGTCACATTTATCCGAGAAGGCACTTCCAACTCCTCTCACAACTTACAGATGGAGAGAAAGAGAGTTTATCCGAGACACTCCTAGTTGCTGTCTCGATGTATAACTCCCTGTTCAATTTCAGCCTACCCTACATGATGGTCACACACCAAGCCCCAGTCAAGGGCCACTACCCCCACTACCACTTGCACATAGAGTTCTACACAATCCACCGCTACGCAGACAAGCTGAAATACGCGGCAGGAATCGAGTGGGGCTACTGGGCCTTCACATACGACGAGCTCCCAGAGAACAGGGTTAAGGAGCTTAAGGAAGCACTAAAGCGAGCCGTCAATAGGCTTAAAGAAAGAGGGTATAATCTAAGGGGGGAGCTAATCCCATAGCAGGGCCCCAAACACTTGATTGGGCGCCGTCGAAATATAATATATATTCATGGAGCCAGGAGCTCTTTAGCTGAGATGGATTTAGTAGAGCTTAGAAATCGTTTCAGCCAGCTCTACGTACCTGCTGTCGCAGACATTTTAGACGATATTGGATACACTGAGCAAGTACTCAGAGGGAATCTCAGGCCACTATACAGTGATTTGAAGATCGTTGGCCCAGCGGTGACGGTCTCAACATATTGGTACTCCTCCTACAGGCGGGGTGAGAGGAATATAGAGTCGCTTGCAGCGATCTTCGACGCCTGCTACGAAGGCTGTGTGGTTGTTGTGGCTTGCGGGGGTAACAGAGAGGCGGCCTGCTGGGGAGAGTTGATGTCGAATGCCGCTAGGGCGAGGGGAGCGGTCGCTGCTGTTACAGATGGAGTGATTAGGGATGTCCCTAAAATCCTCGAGATAACTCCACCATTCCAGGTCTATTCTGCCGGGTTCACGCCGGCCGACTCGAAGGGGCGTGTAGAGTTCTCGGAGACCGAGGTGGAGGTGATATGTGGAGGGGTGAGGGTTAGGCCAGGCGACATAGTCTTCGGTGACCTCGACGGCGTTGTAGTGATCCCCAGAGACCTGGTGGAAGAGGTTCTACGAGAGGCGGAGCACAAGGTCAGGGCCGAGACCGAGTTCCGGAGCGCGGTCAGGAGAGGCATGAGCTTCAGAGAAGCCGTGAAAAGATACAGAGTCGTCTAAACGATGATGAACTCAGCGACAAGGGTGCTAGCGTTGATGCTGTGCAGCTCCACATAGAACTTCCCAGGGGAGGCCTGAACTCCTAGATTATCCTTCTGGTCCCAGCTCCACCTATCCCTACCGCCTGGCCCCAGCTCGGTGATTACCTGCGCCGCAAAGGGAGAAAAGACGATTTCGCCCGTGGCGTCTTTAATCAACCAAGGCGCTGAGTTCGGCAGAATCAGGGTGTATTCGCATCTGTTCTCAAGGATAATTGTGACGCGCTCAGATACTCTGTAGACGTCTTTATCTGTCTTGAGGACGGCGCAGCGGGAGTCGACTGTCTCGTTGAATTTTGGGAATCTCTCAGTGACTGTTATTGTGGTGATCTGTGTGACTGTCTCCTCTCTCGTGGAGGTAATCGTCGATGTATGTGAGATGGTGACTGTTCTCTCTACCGTGACGCGAACCTCCTTGGTCTCGACCACTCTCAAGACGCGGGGGAGCGGTCATGATGTATGGGCTGAGAATCATGCCCAGCACTAGGCTTGACACCACGGCGACGACCAAGAAGCCGACGAGAACCGCTGAATTGAGCCTCACATGAGGAAAGCTTCCCAGGAGAATATTTAGCATTTTATCTCATAGAGGCGGGATGATGCCCACTTGGGCCGAGTTTTCCGTGGCTGTAGCCTCGGGCGGGATTTGAACCCGCGACCCCCGGCTTACCAAGCCGGTGCTCCACCCGGCTGAGCTACCGAGGCCCGCCAACACAACCACAGAGCAGCGCCAATATAGGTTTAAACCTCCAAACGGCTGAGACAACACCGTATCAAACAGCCGTGAGGTAAACTTGAGAAGGATCAATCCCCACCTGCTGCAAAAGAGTTTTCGCGTGTTTAATCAGATCCTTTATATTAAAGTTCGCCTCAAGATAGAGGCCATTAATTTCTTTGGGACTCCTAAATTCTGTTCCAGTAGAATGTTTAGGCTCTACATGTATTAAGTATCTCTTTGGGCCGATTTTTACGGGGCAGTTACGCCTCGCTAGTTTATTGGTCTCTATCAACCATTTGACCGTATGATATAAGATATCGCTCCAAGCTTTCAACATGAACCTGCTGCCGTCTGGGAAGACTATCTGGCTGTATCTCAGTCTCTCACCTAGCTTAGGTGTGATCTTATCCAAGGTTTGTAGAGTTTCTCTGACTTTTTCTACTGAGGGTTTAGGCGCTGTTTTCACCGTTGTTATGGGTTCAGGTGCTATGCCGGAGAACGGCATGTGGCTGAAAAGTATGAAAGCCTTTCTAATAACGTCCCCCAAGTTCTCCTGCAGTATGTCCCATTCTGCGATCTTCTTGTCAGATAGGGGTTTAAGAACGTGTGTGTCGTAGACCTCCCACTTAACCCCGTCTGTAGCTATAAAGTATTGCACACCCACCTGCACGCAGTATGTTATGTATTGCTCGAGGTCCTCCTTTCTACCCAGACTCTTCGCGCCTACAAACGCTACAACTTTTCCATCAGGTCCTAGCAAAGCATAGTCTGGCCTACCCGCCTGCGTGGCAAACTCTGGCCTAACCTGTTCAGGGTTCTCCGTATCCCAACCCCACATCCTCAGGAAGGGGTCAATTAAGACATAACGCGTAAGCATCTCGTTCTTTGAGAGTGCATCCTTATATCTCCGAGCCCTCTCCCCCAGCTCCTCCACCTTCTTCACAAGATCATGGAGCAAACCACAGACTAAGTAAAGAGACCACTTATAAAAATATTATTAAAAAGATTCTTAGTCAGACACCATCCGGACCCAATCTCAGTCTGCTCAGATGTTAACTTATTAATTCAGGCCTCCACAGTAGATAGTCTATGGATGCGGCCGTGGTCTAGCCTGGACTAGGACGTGGGCTTTCCGAGCCCAATACCCGGGTTCAAATCCCGGCGGCCGCAAATCCCGCCCCTAAACGAAAGGTAATTTAGAGGCGTAGCGCCCTCTTCATAGGTGTCGGATAGATGGGTAGGAAGAGGAGGAAGATAATTAGGAAGCCTGTGCGGTCGCCCCCTAAAGTTTTTCCGTGCCCGCTGTGCGGAGCTCAGGCGGTGACGGTCACCCATACGCAAAGGTTTAGGGCGGTGGTTGTCTGCGGGAAGTGTGGTGTAAGCCACGAGGTTCCCTGGCTTAAGAGCTATCTCCCCGTCGACGCCTACTCGACTTGGTATGACATTGTCATGGGACGTGTGAGCGCAGAGAAGGTCAGGGAGAGGATTGAGCGCCTAGAGGGGGCGGCCGCCGAGACAGCGACCTCAGAGGCAGTCGAGCCCGCCGAGGTCACGGAGAGTTACGCCGAGGCCGAGCCATCGGATAGTGAAGAGCAGAAAGAGGAATACAGCACGCTATGAGTCCTCCGAGCCTAGGCTTCAAGCTTGGAAAAACTGAGGCATACATCGTCGACTTACTGAGGGAGAAGGGATATGTCCACCTCACACTCTTCGACCCAGAGATAAAGGACCCGGCATCACTCGCCCGTCTCGCCAAACTCTCGGAGGAGATGGGGACAGACGGGTTCATGGTGGGTGGCTCAACAGTCTACTTCAGGGAGATGATGGATGAGGCAATCAAGGCAATAAAATCCGTCTCAAGCCTCCCGGTCATAATATTTCCAAGCAACATAACGTCTGTCAGTCCATACGCCGACGCAATCTTCTACATGTCCCTCCTAAACTCTCTCGAGTGGTGGTTTATACTCGGCGCGCAGATACACGCCTCATTCCTCGTAAAGGAATACGGCCTCGAACCCATCCCGATGGGGTATGTCGTCTTTAAAGGAGAGACGAGTGTGGCCGCAGTAGGCAGGGCCTTCCCACTGCCTGAGAGCAAGCCCGCCATCGTAGCGAGCTACGCCCTAGCAGCCCAGCTACTGGGCATGCGCCTGATCTACCTCGAGGCAGGCTCGGGAGCGGACTCCCCGATTCCCCCACAGCTGATCAGGATCGTAAGAAAGGCCGTAGATATTCCAATAATCGTCGGCGGGGGCATTAGGTCAGGTGAGGACGCGGCCGAGATTATCCGGGCTGGCGCAGACATAATAGTGACAGGGACCTTGGTTGAGCAGGCACCCGAGAGGCTTGCAGGACTGGTCAAGTCGGCCCGCATGGCAGCTAGGGAGAGGCCGCCCGCCATTACACGATATACCGGGCAGATGACATAGCCGGCCTCTGGAAGTCCTCTTTATTATCCGGCAGTGTTTAGGCCGTCTAGAGATAGGTTGAGGGGCGGCGGGGCTGGCAGCACATACGTAGAGGAACTGGTCGCGAGGGTTATGAGGGAGTATGAAATAGCAAAGGCTTACCGGAGGCGGGTCCAGCAGCCTACGAGCGAGGTAGAGGTCAAGATCACCTTCAACATGGCTGAGAGAATAGAGGCCCTCGTCGGCCCGCCCGGCGTAAAGGATATCCTAAACGAGCTTTCCGCTAACTGCGACCCCGAGCTAGTCCCTTTCAAACTCATAGAGAGGCTCTACGGCGGCTCAGACCACGCTGACGAGCTGAGGTTGACGCAGATTCTACGAGCTGCGCTGGCCGCGATGACCCCTCCAGGAACAACAGCAGCCCCCAACGAGGGCATCGTTAACGTTAAGATAAAACAGAACCCCGACGGCTCCAAGTATCTCGCAGTCTATTACGCAGGGCCCATCAGGTCGGCCGGCGGCACAGAGATCGCGGGCTCGGTCGTGCTTGCAGACTATCTGAGGAAGGTTGCGGGCCTCTCACCTTACAAAGCGACGGAAGAGGAGGTGATGCGCTTCGTAGAGGAGATAAGAACATATAAGCGGAAGGTGGGGAACTTCCAGTATAATGTCCCGGATGATGTGCTTGAATACGTCCTTCACCGACTACCAATAGAGATAACAGGCATAGCCACCGACAACATCCCAGTCTCCAGCTTCAGGAACCTAGCAAGGGTTGAGACGCCTTACCTCCGCGGCGGAGCCCTCAGAGTGGTCAACGACGGGGTCGCGGGGCGTGCGAGGAAGCTTCTCCGACTTATAGACGTCGCTGGTATGGATGGGTGGGATTGGCTCCGAGCCGTGCCTGAGATGTTGAAAAGATATGCCTCTGAGAGAAGGGCGTCGGTCATAGAGGAGGTGGTGGGCGGCAGGCCTGTCCTCTCTATGGAGAATCGTTTCGGCGGGTTTAGGCTGCGGTATGGGCGCGCACCCAACACCTCTATGGCGGCCTTTGGAATCCACCCATACACAATGAAGATTCTCAAGGGATACGTTGCGATAGGCACACAGTTGAAGACAGATTATCCGGGAAAGGGCGGGGTGGCTATGGCTGTGGCCACGATAGAGCCCCCCATCGTCATGCTCTCGGATACATCTGTCATCAGGGTTGACTCCGAGGAGAAACTGACTGAGGCCATAGAGAGGCTAAACAAGGTCCTGTTTAATGGAGACATACTTGTCAGCTACGGCGACTGCGTAGAGAATAACGTCAGGCTCAGGCCTCCTGGATACTGTGAGGAGTTCTGGGTCGAGGAAGTAGTCTCCATCCCCGACTGGAGGGCGCGGCTCTCGGAAAACGAGATAAAAGCTGTGGAGAGAGCTTTGTCAAACCCCTTCCTCGAGGCCCCGGGCGTAGAGGTTGCGTGTAGGGTCAGCTCCAAACTCGGCGTCCCCCTCCACCCCAAATACACACCCTACTGGGACAGGTGCACGGGAAAAGAGATCGAGGCACTGAGGAAATGGCTCTCAGCCTCGATATCATCCTCAACGAGAACACTGGACCACTTCCTTATACCCGTGGACAGCCAAGTGAAAGCAATTCTAGAGACCATGCTAATAGAGCACAGAATACATGACAGCAGAGTTCAAGTCTCAAAGAGCTGGGTCAAAGCCCTCATCTTCCTCTTCAGACCCTTCAAGAATATTGATGTCTCAGGTCTGAGCTTGAAAGAGGCTGTCGAGAAACTCTCAGAAACCCCCTTCAGAGCTAGGATGGGCTCTGTGCTCACCGTGAGAGTGGGGAGGCCTGAAAAGGCCAAGCAGAGGAGGCTCAAGCCGCCCGTCCACGTCCTTTTCCCTGTGGGGCTGGCAGGCGGTCCGAAACGCGACATACTGAAGGCTGCCACTCATGAAAACCTCTCTGTAGAGCTTGTCTCCAGAGCCTGCACCTCGTGCGGAGAGAAAACTTGGCGCGGAATATGTGGCAGATGCGGGAAACCCACGGTGATAGTTGCCGAGTGTGTGAACTGTGGCTCTGAGTATATCGAACCGGAGGGGAAAGAGTGTTCACGCTGCGGGAACGCATTGAAGATCTCTAAGAAGTGGGTCATCGAGCTTGGAGACGAGGTCAAGCGCGTCAAGGGCGGTGTAGGCGTCTCGCCGAGGAGCGTTAAAGGTGTTAAGAAATTGACAAGCTGGTATAAGCAGCCCGAAGATTTGAAGAAGGGCTTCCTACGCGCCTCTCTTAAACTCTATGTGTATAAGGACGGGACAATAAGGTTCGACTGCACCAACGCTCCCCTAACACACTTCACCCCGAGGCAAATAGGGTGCGACTTGGAAACACTCCGGAAGCTCGGGTACACGACAGACCTTAATGGCCAGCCCCTCATCTCCACGGACGAATCAGTGGAGCTCAAGACTCAGGACATCGTCATTCCCTCAGCCCTCGCGGAGCACTTATACAAGGTGTCCAAGCTAATCGATAAGCTCCTCGTTGACGCCGGCCTCGAAGAATATTACAGGCTACAGTCCCCCAAGGACGTTATAGGCGTCTTAGTTGCGGCGTTGTCCCCCCACACTTATGGGGCGGTCGTTTGTAGAGTAATCGGCATAACCGACGCGAAGGTTGTTTATGCTCACCCTCTCCTTCACGCGGCAAAGCGAAGAGACTGCGACGGCGACGAGGACAGCACGATGTTACTGCTTGATGTTCTCATGAATTTTAGCGCGAAATACCTCCCAGACAGAATCGGGGGCACAATGGACACCCCACTCCTGCTAAACGTCGTAGTTGACCCAGAGGAAGTAGACGAGCAAGCACATAACATAGAGTTTGTAGAGAGATATCCATTAAAATTCTACGAAGCGGCCCTCCGCGAAGAGCCAGCAGTCAAATTGATTGACAGCGTCACCCTCCTGAAATCCCTTGTAAAAAGCGGCCCAGCGCCAGGCGCGGCAAAATGTATGAAACATGTAGCGGCCCTACACGGATACGTGAACAGCTCGTCATACACAAAGAAGAGAACAATGCTAGAAAGAGTAACAGCTCAGCTTGAGCTATGCAACATGCTCAGCTCAGTTGACCCTCGCTTCGTCGCCGAAAGAGTCTTGGCTCATCATGTTTTGCCAGACATCATCGGCAATATGCGGACATTTTTCTTTCAGTCATATATCTGTAGAAAGTGCGGGACGCGTTATAGGAGAATGCTGCTGAGGGGGGTCTGCCGTGTCTGCGGCGAGGAACTAAGCCAAACAGTCTATAGAGGCGCAGTCGAGAAGTATGTCGAGCTCGCCTCTCTTTTACTCGAGGAATATGTCGAGAACTCCTACCTGAAGGAGGGGACAGTGAACGCAATCGAGAATATACAATCAGACTTCAAGCAGACGAGCGTTAAATCTCCGCGGCAACTCTCATTGAGGCGATACGTATAGAAAGTCCTCACACTCTATCAGCTAAAACCTGAACGGCCTCCTTCTTCTCTGCGCGCGGTGCCTCAAGCTCGCGCCTAATAGTAGCCCGGAAAAGCAGAGCGCCGACAATACCTATCATGGCGCCGATAAAAGCTGTTAGTAGATGGAGGGGGAAGTGTGTGAAGATCTCCCAGCCTAATGGATCTCCTCTCTTATTCTCAACCACCAAGAGAAAGAGCATTGTAGGGACTATACTTATGGCCACGCCTACCAACGATAATATTAATAGGAAGCGCGCCCTCCTGCTTAGTCCTAACCCCTCTCCGCTCAACTGAACGTGAATCTAATCAACCATGCGTCATATATGTTTTTGCCATATCTGGGTTATGTCGCAGATACATGCGCGGTACACCAGGGGCTACATAGCTGCTCCATGAGCTTAGACCACTTACGGCAGATGAGACGGGACTGACGTCTTCTCGAGACATGCTTTTATTATAGGCTCTTCCTTATCCAAATGAGGGTCTTGAGCAGTCAGGCAGGCGTCAGGCCGCTAGCTCTCATAATGAACAGCTTTAGCAAACAAGTTAGAGTGATGCTGAAGAACGACATCTGTTATGTAGGAACACTGGTGGAGGCAGACAACTACATGAACCTAGTCATCAACAGGGGCGTCGAGTATCAAAACGACGTCAAGAAGGCGAGTTACCCCTACATCCTCGTAAGGGGAAACAACGTCCTGTATATACAGCTCAACTATTCTGAGGAGTAGCCATCGAAGAGACGCACTACGTTTTCGGTAATGAGGGGGATTCCTTTTAAATACTGGTTATACTGTCGCCTATTCGATGCCTACATCTTCAATAGTGTTCGAGAGGATTCGGGGAAAACCTGCGGAGAAACAGTATGTCGAAATCGTTGAGAGAAAGGGTCTCGGTCACCCCGACTACATGATCGACTCGGCTTGCGAAGCTGCCAGCGTGGCCATTTCAAGATACTATCTTGAGAACTTCGGGAAGATATATCATCATAACCTCGATAAGGGGCTGCTGGTCGGCGGGAAGGCCACGCCCTTCTTCGGAGGAGGGACCCTTGACGAGCCCATATACATTTTGGTTGCGGGTAGGGCGACTACAACCATTAAAACGCCTACTAACGTCTACACCGTCCCTGTCGAGCAGTTGTTAAAAAACGCGGTAAAATCATTCATAAGGAAAAACTTCAGATTCCTGGATCCTGAGAAACACGTGGTCGTCGATAGCAGGTTCAGGCAGGGCAGCGCCGACCTCGTTAGGCTCGTGGAGTTTGACAAGAGTGAGGTACCTCTCTCCAATGACACCTCCTTTGGTGTGGGCTATGCGCCATTCACCGCCTTGGAGAAGATTGTTTATAACTCCGAGCGGCTGATAAACAGCCCTAGCTTTAAACAGACTCTCAGGGAGAGTGGCGAGGACTGTAAAGTAATGGGTCTGAGGAGGGGTAACAAGATTCACTTAACGATAGCTAATGGTGTTGTGTCACACCTTACACCTGACCTCGACCACTATCTCTCTGTGAAGGAGGAGATTTGTGAGAAGGTCTATGATCTCGCAGTCAAGCTGTCTGATGGAATGGAGGTGAAGGTGGATGTCAATACTGGAGACCTCATTAATCATGAGAGAAGGGAGGAGAGTAGTGTGTATCTGACTGTGACAGGGACCTCGGCTGAGCATGGTGATGATGGAAACACGGGCAGAGGTAATAGGGCTTCAGGCCTCATAACTCCTTGCAGGCAGATGTCGCTCGAGGCCACGGCGGGTAAGAATCCCACCTCTCACGTAGGTAAGATATACAATGTAGCGGCCTTCAGAATCGCCGACAAGATATACAACGAGTGCGGTGTTTTTGACGAGGTTTATGTTAAGCTGCTCGCCCAGATAGGTAGGAGAATAGACAAGCCACTTATCGCCTCTATCCAGTACTTCTCAAGCCAGAAAGTGACATCCAGCGTCAAGAATGAGGCCGCGGAGATTGTCTGGTCAGAGCTCAGAAACATAACATCCATCACCGACTCCATACTAAGGGGAGAGTGTCTCCTCTTCTAAATCAAGCCCGACAGGAACCTGTCAAGCCCTTTCCGCTTCTTCAGAATCTCTTGAGCCCTTCTAGGCGAAAGCCTCCGAAACTCTACACCTAGCATCCTGGCCTTCTGAGCCGCTTTCGCCGTCATGAGGGGCGCAACAACTATCTGCCGTGGCCTGGCCCCGAACTCCTCTTCAATCTGTGCGGAGTATCTCAAGACTTGGTCTATGTCCTGAGTGTCTGCCTTCTCCCTCTTAATCTCCACCACAACCAGCCTTCCATCCCTGTCCCGGCCCAACACATCTATAAACCCGTCCAGCACCTTCCTCTCAACCTCAACTATGACGAACCCCTCCTCAATAAGTCCAGGCTCCTCCAATATCGCCTGCTGCATGTCCTCCTCTCTCGCATGCATGTGGAACTCTGCCTCGTCCCGCAGCTTCAAGCGATGGAAGTGGCTGATTCTCGAGATCGTGATCTTAAGCTTCTCCGGCGGCGAGGCCCGGCTTGACACAATCACTAGTTTGGAGTTCTCCTCCAGCGCGTCTATGTGGCTTCCAGGGGGCTGCCAGTTCACCGCCTCGGAGCCTGTCGGCCTGTGGACTATCACGCTCCTGTCCTGCTTTATTAGGAGGACGCGTTCCCCAGTTCCTAGCCAGCTAAAAGATCTACCATCATATTCGACGGTCATCTCGCCTACAAGGATTATCATCTCTCCGGCGGCGACCGCGTTTCTCAGTTCTTGGAGGACTGTTTGGATGTCTCTCAACTCTACTACACTATGTTTTTCGCCATGTATGGCCCGTGTTTATGGTAGCCTCTCTTCGCATAGTATTCTTTGACCCCGAGGGCGCTTATGACGATGACTCGTTTGTAGCCCTGGGATTCCGCTATCTCCTCGGCCCTAGCGAGGAGTTTGCTTCCGATACCTCGATGCTGCCACTTCGGTTCCCCGCTCTTTTGGCCGACGGGCACCATCTCTCCGTAAACGTGAAGCTCCCTGACCAGCGCTGAGTCTATTAGTAGCTCGTTTGCTGCAACCTCTGGGAGGCGCAGCCTGAGCAGTCCAGCCAGAAATTCACCATCGCCCGACTCATAGGATAAAAAGACTTCACTGCCTCCAAACGTTTCATACCACGTCTCTCTCAAGCTCATCGATGAGGACATGACCTTGTCGGAGGCGGCCCGTCTACCCACTTCCCTACACCTGATACATCTGCATCTTAATCCACGCCTAGCCAACTCCCTCTCAGCCATCTCCCTCAGGTTCCCGGGATAATTCCCGGAAGCGGTCAACCGTCCCGGGATTTCCCTCCTAACCCTCTGTATTCTGACATAAGGGGGCGTGATGGCGAACATCTCGGCTAATAGGTTAACCAGCTCGTCCAACTCGTAGGGCTTGTAGAGTCCTCTTGACCATATCTCGTAGAGAGGCGTATCGGGGAGAACCATGGTTGGGTAGATCTTGACGGTGTCGGGCCTGAACCTAATGTCGCTGAACATGGTCTTATACATCTCGAGGTCTTTGTCAGGGTTTGAGCCTGGAAGCCCTGGCATGAAGTGATAACCCACCTTCAATGCTCTATCCCTCAGATTTCTCGTGGCCTTTACCACATCCTCGACAGTGTGTCCTCGCGCTATCTTCTTGTATATCTCGTCGTCTAGGGCTTGGACGCCTATCTCAACCCTCGTAACCCCCAGCCTTACGAGCTCGTCCACCATTGGGGGGGTGACCCAGTCTGGGCGAGTCTCAATCATCATCCCCACTAGCCTCGGTTTAGCCCACTCTGCCCTCAGAAGAGCCTCATCAACGCTCCTAGAGTCTGGGCCGTGAAGCCCGTCCAGGGCGGCTTTAATGAACTCTCTCTGCGCCTCAGGCGAAGCATAGGTGTAGGTGCCTCCTATGAATATCAGCTCAACCTTGTCAACATCGTGCCCCATCTCCTCAAGTCTTTTAAGATATGCCTTGACCTGAGTTCTTACATCAAAGTTGACGCTTTTAGCGAAGGCGACAACGGGCTCGGCACCTGTGTAGCTCTGTGGGATGCCAGTTTTACCCCCGCCGGGGCAGTAGATGCAGCGCCCGTGGGGGCAATTGAATAGTGGTACCGCAACCGTTATAACAGTAATGCCCGAGCCAACCCTCACAGGCTTCCTCCTGAACTGCTGTATGAGAGCGGGAGGTGCCTGAAGTCTCCTCAGAACGCGGATGAGCTCCGTGTGAGTTGGGATTTCCCTGAGCTTTAAACTCTCAGCTAAAACTATCTTCGCTGTTTCCGCGCCTTTTTTGAGAATATCTGGGTTGCTGAGTAGTTGGCGGGCTATCTTTTCAGCTTCGCTGTCTCTTAATTGGTTCTCCGAACTTGCCATGGAAAGCTACCTGCTCTAGAGGTAGTCTATTCTTCTTACCAATTATCCTTTTCACAGGATATCCGAACCCTATGAACCCGGCAATAGCATAGGGCTGAGGTATCTTCAGCCAGCTTCTAAGAGCCTCCTCATTATATCCCGTACAGATGCATGAAACAATACCTCTACTCCAGGCTTCGAGCATCATGTTGGTGATTGCGCGTCCCGCATCCAACAGGTGCCAGGCATATCTCGAATCTGTAAGCACAACAACCGCGAAATTAGAACCACTGACCCACCTGCCCGTAAGGCTGATGTCTGCGAGTTTCTGAAGGTCTTCCTTTTTATCGATGAGTATGAACCTCCAGTGCTGGCTATTCATTCCACTTCCAGCCATCCTGGCTGCGTCAAGTATAGCTAACTTATCCTCCCATGAGACTTCTTTAGGGGAGAAAGTACGGACATCTAGCTTTGTTCTAATGACATTCGTGACAGATGACAGGGCCACAGATATTTTTTGTGAAAAGATATATATTAAATTATCTTGCTACCCGTACCTAAACCTAACCCCGTGACCAGCTCTCTCATGCCCGAACGATACAATCTCCTCTGGCCCAATAACACCGCACGTACCGCACGCCACGCACGCTACGTGGTCGAAGTTCAGCCTAGCCTTAGCCATGTCCTCGATCGTGTCTGAGCGGGCCGCGCTCCGCGCCCTGCTCTCATCCAAGCCCTCGGAGAGCCTCCTCGCCAGGTTGTATTGATACAAGTCTTTCAACGAAGCAAATACACCCTTCTCCGATACGAGGGTGTAGCAGTTCACAGGGCAGGCTGGGACCCACATCTTAAATCTCTGCGCGGAGGCCTTAGCCGTGTCAACTTTTATGTGAACGTATTCCTTGTCCTCGTCATAGTCAAGGATGCCTGTCCTCTCTTGAATCTTCTTGATAGCGTCCTTTGTTGAGGCTTTCTGCCCTTTACGCGGCTCAGCCTCAATGCGCCTCCCTCCAAGCCCAAGCATGAGCTTAGGAGCAAGTCCATACGCTAGCGAGGACTCCGTCAACATGGCATTCCTGCCTGATCTTTGAACATCACTGTAGATCGGACCGAGCAGCTGCGTGTAGGTTGAGAGGGTTTTAGCGCTAAAGTCACCTTTCTCAGCGGCTCTTAGATATGTATGGGCCGCCATGATTCCCGTGGCTACGGCCCTTCTCATCCCGTCTATTAGGCCTCCAATCTTGACGAATGCGCCCAAGGCGTCTCCAGTCACGACGTAGCCTGATATGTAGGGCTGCTGAAGCATAGTCTTGTATCCTTTAGGTATGTTGTGGGCTGAGTATTCCACTAGCTCCGCGCCCTCTAACAGTGGAGCGACATCTGGGTGGTCCTCGATATTCTCAAGAATCTCCACGGGTTTCCCAAGCTTATCCATGTCCGTTATCGCCTTCTCAAGAAATGAGTCTAGAGAGACGACTATCCCGATACTTAGGGTGTCGAGGTTCGTGTATAGGAAACCTCCCCCCTTAACACCCATCATCACCTCTCCCAGATAAAATATCGCTTTGCCCTCACACGGCTTTAGGCCGAACCTCTCCTCAATCTTTTCCGCGGAGAGCTTATACACGTGCTTGACTCCGTGATAGACCTTGTCGGGTGTGAGGAACGGGCGCAGGCCAGCCCTGTCTACGAGCCGTGAGGATACACCCGAGGCATCGATAACAAGGTTGCAGGTAATAGTCTCTGAGCTTGTGACCACCCCTTTCACCTCTCCATTCATGAAATAGAGGTCCTCGACGGAGTTGTAAGTGGTAACTACTCCCCCGTTTTCAGCCACCTTCCGCGCCATCCATCTGTCGAGCTTAGCTCTAAGAACAGAGTAACCCTCAACATGCGTGAGCGTCAACCCTGTGATGCCTAACTTGGTCAAGAAGGAGTCCTCTCCTATCACTCTCCTCCTATACGTGACCTTGCCATCCTCTTTTTTTGCTGCCGATAAAGCTATAACCTCGTGAGAAACGATTTTTCGCTCGAGAGGGGCTTCAGCCTTGAACCCCGGGAATGCATCCTCAAACTCATAACCCTTAATATACTCGGTGTATAGAACCCCGCCGGTCACATTCTTGTGGCCGGGGACCTGTGCCTTCTCGATAAGCGCGACATCCACTCCCCGCGACGCAAGATAGTTTGCCGCGGCAGCGCCAGCCGGGCCGGCGCCGACCACCACGACATCGTAATCAGGCTTCAACTTCTCCCCCACCCAACAGCTGAACAAGCTTGGGAAGGACCTCGTAAACGTCGCCTACCACGCCGTAATGTGCTATCTGAAATATAGGTGCATCAGGGTCCGTGTTGATGGCAACTATCTTCTTCGCCCTCATGATGCCGACTCTGTGCTGAATGGCGCCGCTTATACCAGCCGCGATGTAGACATCCGGAGCCACGGTTTTGCCGGTCTGACCCACCTGCCTATCCTTAATGATTAAGCCTTCAAGCTCCTTAACACCGGCGTAGATCAGGGCGCGCGACGCACCTATCTCCGTCTCGACCTTTAGGCGATCCTTAATAATTGCTGCTAGCTTCTCGGCATGTTCGTAAGCCTCAACCGGATTACGTGGATTCCCGGATGCATCACGCAAGATTCCAAGTCCGAGGCTAACTATGACCTTGGCATCTTCAAGCTTCACGTTGCTCTTCGGTAATCTCCTCTCTTCGAGGACCTCAACGGCGAAGGCCCCTGCGGGGATCTCTGCCTCCCAACGGATTATCTCACCTTTTCTTGTCTCGTCTCGGGGTAGTGGTGAAAATGAGCCCGGCCTGACGTTGCTCATCTGGGGTCTGTGTTTTGGCGTGAAGATCTTAGCTATTCGCGTGGCGAAGTCGGGTCTAACCTGTGCTATGCAGTCCTTGAAAACGAGGGTCCCTTGAGGTGTATGCATCACGAAGTCCTCGACAAGTAGGTCTATGCAGTCTGCAGCTAAACCTGTAATTGTCTTGTACGCCACGCGGGCGCCCAGCTCTCTTCCGACCTCATTAGCGACGAAGAGGAAGGCCCAGGGCTTGAGCCTCAAGACCATGTCGGAGAGGACATAGGTGTATGGTAATGCTTGATAGCTTTTGAGAAGTGGGCTATCGCAGACGATAACCTCGTCTGCGCCGTAATATATCGGCTCTCTCGCAACTTTCTCCAGGTTATAACCAATCATCACCCCCACGACCTTCATATTCATCCGATCAGCAATCTTTCGTGCACCCGCAATAACCTCCGTGGTCGGCCTGGTCAGCGCCCCATCTTGAACCTCACAATAGACCCAAACATCCTTATACTCAGTGTTTTGCTGCAACGTGCACCCTCACCCCGAATAACTCCTCAACCAGGTCCTCCAAGCTAAACAGCTTGACGACGCCTTTCTCCCTTAGATGGTCAAGAACTTCAGGAGGCAGGGTATCGGCCTTAGTGAACTTTTCAAAGGGGCCATACTTTTTACCATTCAGCTCGAACTCCTCAACACGCGTAGAGAGCACCAGAGTTTTGCCGACGAACTTTTGGACAGGCGGGGCTCCAATGTCGATTCCAGGTCCGACAATTGTAGGCGAACCTGCGAATCCTAAGTTTCTGGGATCAGCATTCAACGAGTCCGCGTTATACACTATGCTCTCAGTAATCTTCTTTCCGTAGCTGAATAGTCTCGCCCTCTTCCTCGCCTTAAGCTGAGGAGGAACAGGCCTGTACTCTGTTGAGATCGTGATAACACATGGCAAAGGCAGACGAAGTTTTTGGAGCAGGTCCCCTATTCGACGCACCACATAGAGGTATCCAGACTCAGGGTCTGCTTCCAGCTCTCTAACATACGTCACGCTCGGAATGAACCTGCCATATATCCCACTTAAGGCCTCCGCAACTTGGGGGCCCGTGCTACCTGTCTCGCCGTCGCTTGTCTTAATTCCTGCAACCACTATAAATCTCTCGCTCTCTTCTTTAACTTTCTGAATTACGCGAGCCGCCTCCTCAAAGTCGCTCTCACCTTTTATGAGTCTGTCGCTGAGTGTCGAGCCCTTCAGAGTTGGGAGCTCGGAATAGATGATGTTGGGCACTAGGTTCTTTTCGTATAGTTCTTTGGCCTTCTCTCTGAATTCTTGTGGTGAAGTTCGACTACGTAAAAGTGAGAGAAGCTCGTCCAAAGCCGATAAATGCGTATCAACGATCTTTTTGATTCCTAAGGCTAGGGTGTACGCGGTAGCCCAAGTGTCTGCACCTGCCATCCTCCTGTCGCTCAGGATATAAGACTCATCAACACCCTCTACGGGAGCTTCAAAGAGATTCGAGGCTATCGGTTTGAGCTTGAAATCAGGCCCCATTGTGAGCGAGATAACCTTCCCTCCATAGGCTCTCTTCAAGAAGTCTGCAGCCTCGACAGCCTTGTTGTCAAAAGGATTCATCACTAGGTCCATCTCCTCGCGCTTCAGAACTCCTCCAATGGTGACTATCTTGGTGGTTCTCGCGGGCACAGCCTTGTATAAAGCTAATATGAGCATTGCCGCATATCAATGAGTTAAATCCGAAAATATATATTGTTCACACGCTGCTAGTTCACTTGTTGCTTAGGTTTAAGAAGGGTTCTGCCAAATGCGCTCTATGCGGTGCTCCTTTGTCTTGGGAGGAGGCGCTGGCGACACGTTTTTCCTGTCTTTCAACCTGCCTGAGGGTCGTGGAGCCGAGACACCTTAAGCATCATCACGCAGACTTCCTCCGAGAGGCAGAGAAGAAGGCCCCGATCCATTTTTACGCATTTCTGATAATGTCCTCTCTGGCTTGTCTATACCTTGCATTGGGGTCCCTCTACATGGTGATGACTTTAAGCGTGTTGGCAGGTGCAGCCTTGGTCCGAGGAACAGTTGTACGTCGAAGACTACTCAAAGCTTACGGCGCACGCGGAGCTTATTAACCTGGTCGGCAAATATACTGTAGTGCGATGCGGGTTGTCAATCTCTCAGAAGAACTGCCACACAAGTCTTTCCTACCAGTAAGTAGGAGAAAACTAGTTATAACGGCGACGGTGCTGGCCGCGCTTTCAGCGCTCCTAATAATCTTAGACCCCTCACAGCCTTTATACGATAAGACTCCCAGGACAACATTGCTGATACTAACTACATCAGTCGTGCTCCTTCTTCTCGCCCTCGCCCCCTCTAGGAGCTTAGTAAGATCCATCAACGTCAGAGAGACGAGTGAAGGACTTCACCTTGAGATTTTCTTTCGAAGGGAGCTTAGCGGGTTCATTGAAGTTGGAGAGCTAACTGCTGCCGAGTCAGTCTTGAATGAGTCTATTCAGACTATATATCGTCTAGAACCCGCGTTCTCTATGACTTTTAACAAGGTGGTATCTGTCTCTACAGTTATTCCGCGGGGGAAAGTGACCGGGCTTCTGGCAAAGAAGGGTGAGGGAGCCGATGGTTTGCTCAGATGTCCTGCACTTAAGCTCTCGATGGCGCATGGCCAAGAAGTTTTCATTGCTTGGATTAGACCTGTTAATAACAGGTTAAAGGTCGAGTTTGATAAGCCCTATCTTTATCTTCAAGGCGCTCAATGCTCCTTAAGTCATGGCTCAAGGGGCGGGCTTAATTACTTGCTCTCAGCCTCGGATAGGAAAGGCGGGCTCTTCTCAAGCAAAGTTGCCCTTAAGCTTTTGAGGGTTCTCTCATGGGACTCCCGGAGTATGAGGCATGAGCAAGTACTCTATGAGGTTCGAGGAGGTGAAGTCGGGTCCGGATACTGGCAGCCGCACTCCTACAAGGGCGAGGATATACTTGTGGTCTTCGACAAGTCTAGAAGGGTTGGCGAACTGATGTCGGAGCTGAAGATGCGGGAATTCGTTGCAGACCCTGTTCCGGGCGTTGAGTACACGCTTGTGCTGGAGTCGAAGCGCAACAGGTTGAAGAAGGAGAGGGATATCACTTCACTGGCTATAAGACTACCTAGGGAGGAAGAATATGACGAAGAGAGAGCCTAAGAGTGCGATGTAAAGTATTAGGAGGAAGAGGCGCGTCCTCCTTTCCCTTCTAAGCCTGTCCTCGTAAGTTTTCCTGCACTCCGGCGAGCAGACCTCCTCTTGAGGAGGGACCGGCCTCC
Organism: Thermoproteota archaeon; assembly: GCA_030550155.1. Lineage (GTDB taxonomy): Archaea > Thermoproteota > Nitrososphaeria_A > Caldarchaeales > Calditenuaceae > HRBIN02. The sequence continues at coordinate 19,055 of JAUQPZ010000001.1, read as the reverse complement.
CGCAGATTGTGCAATGTCTATGGTCAGGTATCCTCGCCCTCCTCTCTCTGGCTACATGAGACATTGTTAGTTCACGCGTGGCACGTGATATAAGGTTATTTCCTCAAATTCTTACTAAGGAGCTATACAGCCTCTTGTATCCCCTCTTCCTAGGTAGGGTCAGGACTTTGTCAACCCTGAACCCGTGCCTAGAGGCCTCCCCCTCAATCTCCACTGGATCGTAGAATCTCACGTATGACACATCGAGGAATGCTGTGACGTTTTCTCTAGCCCACCGCCCGAGATATCTCTCCCTCTCACTCGGAGGCATAAACATGCGTGAACTGCCAAACACGACGTAAACGTCGCGGCTCCTCATAACATTCTCTCTGATTTGACCCACAGAGACGCGCACAATTTTACCGCCCTTAAATTCCCAGTAATCGATGACAGGCTTGCCGACGTCTTCCCAAACAATGTCGTCGGGTTTCTCATAGTCGATGAGTAGGACGCCTCCTGGTTTAAGGAGCCTTGCAGTGTTTTTGAAGAATCTGCCTAGGTCTCGTGTATTTACTGGGATGGACCAGTTAAGGCAGAGAGCACAGTCAAACTTTTTCGGGGCTCTATAGCTATAGTAGTCCGCGACTATGAACTTTGCCTTGGCCACTCCTCTAGCCAGCCTCTTCGCCGTTCTTATCATGTGTGATGAAATATCTACCCCCCAGGCCTCGTATCCTCTTTTTGCAAGTTCTCTGACATGCAGTCCGGTGCCGCAGCCCAGGTCTATTACAGTCTTGCAGCCATATCTTTTCAGCTCCGTATCTATTAGGGTAAGCTCAGCTTCGTAGTCTCTCTCTTCCAGGGCCTCGTAGAAGGGGGCGAGCTCCTTGTATAGTGGTCTCAATCTGGAAGCGCCTATACCCTTCTCGAAACATGCAATTATATTAATCTCTGCACCTTTTTCTCTGGTTTTGTCTAGGATATGCTTCGACCCGAAAGAATATATTGTCTATCAGCCATATCCTGGGCTTCACGTAGTTTACCACGCTAATAGAGTCCTTTACTCAGGCCGGTCCAAGTATCAAAGAATAGACATAATCGAGAATGAGGCTTACGGTATCATGCTTCTACTTGATGGAAATCTGCAGCACACAGAGTTTGACTGCCACATCTTCAACAGAGCCCTTATCAGACCTATTGTGAAGAGGAGGGTGGGCGAAGTGCTTGTCCTGGGTGGTGGGAGTGGGCAGACAGCCAAGGCACTTTTAAAGTATGCATGGGTTAGGAGAGTAACGGTTGTGGAGATTGACTCCCTTGTCGTTGAGGCATGCAGAAGGCATATTCCAGGAGTTAAGAAGGCGTTAGAAGATAGGCGTCTGAGACTTCATTTTGATAACGCTTTCCACTTCATCAAAAGGGAGAGAAGGAGGTTTGGGGGTCTAATCTTGGACCTCACGGAGTCTTGGCTCGGTGGCCCTGGAGAGCTTGACTCTCTGTATAGATTTGTGGCGGAGAGATGTGGAGGAGTATGCTCATGTTATATCGGCCCCGCCTCTCCTCAGACAGGTGGCCCTCAGAGGTTGGCGAAGCATCTGGACTCTGCGGGAAGATTCTTGAAGCGGTTTAGGGTAAGGAAGGTGTTCGTTCCGTCTTTCGGGTGTGAGCAGCTCTTTCTTTACAGTGAAGGATTGTGATTAAGTCTTCTGTCCCAGAACAGGGCTTCTCCTCAGATGCCGGCCCGCACCCCCTTTAAACCTCTCCTCACCCCATACATTACCTCTTTCATGATAACCGTAAACCTCCCAGAACCCGTCAACATATTTATCGGAAAATTCTATCTCACAGAGATGTTTTGCGGACTTCCAGCCATAAAGGTGGGGAATGAATGCTCGGCATGGAAAACCGTTCTCTGGGCTGATGGGTGCGCCATTCATCTTCAGGGCCACAATTGCCCTCTCTGAGAGAGCGTCTTCTATAGGGACAGGCGCCATGTATCCGTCGATACAGTGGAAAAAGGCCCAGGAGGCCTCATTCTTCACCCCTGCTTGCTGAGCTAGCCACTTTATAGGGACGCCCTCCCACTGCACATCCTTGACAGACCACTTGGTCACGCAGTGGAAATCCGTCACGTAGCTTATGTGAGGTAAGCTATTCATCAATTCATGATAGGTGTATTCGAGCTCTCTCTCAACCAGCCCCGACAGCTTGAAGCGGTATCCGTCGATGTTTACGTTAGGTATTCCTAGCGCGGCATAGATTATGAATCCCCTCACATAGCGTTGACCCGGCGGCAACTCTCTCTCCAAACTTACGGTTGTAAACGCCGGCGTGGCCTGACTTAACCATATCTCAATTACACGGGACCTAACCAAGAAGGAAAACCTATTGAGGGGGAGTGATGGTGGTAAGGCGGTGTCGACTGAGCGATACCTTGCCTCCCTACCTGAGAGGGTGCGCGTCAAGATAGGGCTTGCGCCAGACCTTTCGCCGAAAACGGAGTTGAGTTGGGAGGAGGTCCGACTCTATGGCCTGGAGCCGGCTGTTGAAGATGCGATAAGGAAGGGGCAGAGAAGCGTCGACGCCCTTTCTCGGTTTGGTCGAGAGTTTTCAACAGCGGTCCCAGAGCCCGCAGTCGCCTTTCTCCCGAGGGACGTTGTAGCGAGCCTTGCGAGCCTGCTCGCTTCACGGGGATTGGAGACATTTAACGAGAGCGTTGTTGTCCGTATAGGGGATCACATTTTCACAATCTCGATAGAGTTTGAGTGTGGATAGCCCAGAGTCTGGATTAAATTTTATTTACAGTCTTGGAGGTCTATGAGGTGAGGATATTTGATTCTCGGTATTGATGTGGGAGCCACTAATATGCGTGCCGGGTTATTTAGCGGGGATGGTAGGCTTATCAGAGCTAAGATGGGAAAGACTCCTCAGGTAAATGTCCAAGAAAACGTTCCGCGGGCGCTTGTGGAGCTTTCCAAAGAAGTTGCAGGCGAACAATGGTCCTCCATCAAGGCGTGCGGAGTAGCAACTATAGGGCCTCTCGACTCGAAGAGGGGGGTGATTTTGAAGGCTCCGAACATCGCTGAGAAGGGTGTGGATATCCCCATACTCTCTCACATCAGAAGAGAGCTGGAGGTTGACTACTACCATCTGAATGACTGTAATGCCGCAGCCTATGGCGAGTGGTGGGCCATGATGAACAGAGGTTTTAGAAACCTTATCTACATAACGATAAGCAGCGGCATAGGGGGTGGAGTGGTAGATAATGGCCACCTGATTCTCGGTAAACAGGGAAACGGTGCCGAAGTAGGGCATATCATCGTCGATGTCCAGGGCTATATGAAATGTGGCTGCGGCGGAGATGGCCACTGGGAGGCATACTGCTCAGGCGCCAATATACCTGTGTTAGCAGCGAAGCTCCTCAGAGATGGGAGAATAAGGAGGGGAACAGAGCTTGAGCGCGAGCTGACAGAGTCTAGGCTCGATGCTAAGAGATGCTTTGAACTTTACTATGCAGGTGACCCAGGAGCCTTGGACTTGCTTGGGATATTGAGGGACTATTATGCCGCAGGTTTGGCCGGCGTCATAAACGCCTTTGATGCGGAGGTCCTCGTGCTCGGAGGCGCGATCTACTTAGGAAACGAGGAGTTCTTCAACAGGGAGGTTATTCCTCGTATAGACAGGTATCTCCTCCTCGACAAACCCGAGATAGTTAAGCCGGTTCACGGCGATTTGGCCCCGCTTCACGGAGCTGCTCTAGTTGCCCGAGACCGCATAGAGGCTGCGAGAGTAGAGTGAATCCATCCCCGAAGGCTCCTTCACGCGGGGTGTTTTAGGCCTCTGCGGCCAGCCGACCATGTGGTCTTGCTTTTGGCAGACTGCGCAGTGGAGCTGATACCTAGGGAGATCTGGAGGCATCCAGCCGTAGTGAATTACTGTAGGAAGAGGGGGAAGACTCCGGGAAAAACCCTTCTCGACTCTTCCTACCACCACGCGGCCATGAGAGGTTTACGAGACGCAGAAAGGAGGGGGCGCCCTGACATACTTCACTTCACAATCCTCGAGGTCTTGGGCTCCCCACTAAACAAGTCCGACAAGCTTAGAACATACATACACTCACAGGCCGGGAACCTGGTCGAGGTCAACCCCAGCGTCCGGCTGCCCCGTAACTATGACAGATTCAAGAGCCTAATTGAGCAGCTTCTCGCCGAGAAGGAGATAAGGACGGAGTCAGGTGAGGTCCTCCTCCGCGTCGAGGATGGAGACCTGCGGTCTTGGCGAGAGAGATGGGGTTTGAGAAGCGTTGTCCTCCTCTCGGAGACGGGTGAGCCATTAAACAGGCTGGGCGGGATCAGAGAGTTGCTTGAGGGGGGCCGCCCAGTATGTTACGTCATAGGCTGTTTCCCCCACGGTGATTTTTCGGGAGAGGTTAAAGCCATAGCCGACATGGAGGTAAGAATATCTGATTACAGGTTGGATGCCTGGGTGGCAGCCTCCCGCCTACTCTGTATGCTGGAGTCCGTCCTCCTTCCGGGCCCCGGTGGTAGTGCTGGATAGTCTTTAAATGCTGGTATTGACTTGATTTCTCTCAGGGTATTTTTATGGCCGCGCTTGCCTCTCGGAGGTTCGGAGAAGAGTTTGCTGCTATGCTGGAAAAAGTTGTTACGATTTATATGACGAATGGGAGAAGGGTTACGGGAAGGCTCACCGCATATAACCCTAATGACTATAGCCTCTGGCTAGCCGATGCAACCCTCGATGATGGGAAGAATGTCTCAAGGCTCTTCGTCTCGGGCCACAGCATCTCTGTGATAGAGGTGGCTGAGGCCGGCCCTGACTTGACCTCGCTCTTTGACAGGATTAACGGCCTCTTCCCAAATATGGCGCGCTATATCCGTGAGGCTGGCGTTATCGTGGTGATGGACCGTATCAGGGTTACGAAAGACGGTGTTGTGGAGGGTACTGGACCCGCCGCTGAGAGGATTCAGCGAATCTGGGAGGAGTGGAAGAGGGAGGCTGGCTGAATCTAGGATTCGAGCTTAGCTATCGCTCTGCTTGAGACTGTGATTAGCTCGCTTATCTCCACTTCACCTAAGCCGAGAGAGCAGAGGTTCGAGAGAGCCTCGACCCCTCTCTTAGCAGCATAGTAGTCAGGGACAGAGTTCCCGATCTCGATAAGCATGCCCATGTTCTCCAGACCCATCTGACCCGCGACCACCATCATTATCCCCGCCGCACCTACTATCTGCCCACCATAGACCTCTCCGTCTACAAGCTGCATGTATTTCTGGAGATAGGCCCTATCGGTGGAGGAGCAGTAAATTCTCCTTCTCTGAGAGATGTTCTCCTTCCCCCCCAACCCGCCGAGGGTAAATACACGCCTTGCACCGTGTTGGACCCCTATCTCTAAGACCTTTCCGCAGAGCTCGTATTGGCCGTAACTTGTTGCGGGTTGTGAGGTTCCATAGACAATGACTGTGGGGGCAGGCTTCTCCGAAGCGTATATGTCGAGAAAGTGGGGAAGGAGCTTACCATCGGCTATGAAGCCGAATGAGAGGAAATGTGGGGAATAAATTCTGCAAATTTTCCTCGCATTTATTTTGCCTAGGATGTAAGCGATGCTTATCTTGGAGACAAGCCCGATACCTGGTAGCCCTTCGATAAGAGAAGCGTCCTTAACCTTGAAGTTCTCCATCCCCTCTTCATAGACAACGATGGACTCTTTTAGGCTCAATACCGTTTTAAGAGACCGCGCCTACTCTTATAAACCGTTCTCAGCTCACCAGGAGGTCTATGTATCTCGCTGCTCCGTCCGGGATAAGAGTTACCACGACAGAGTCCCCCCTCTCTTGAGCTACCTTAAGGGCAGCCGCAACGTTGGCTCCCCCTGATATTCCTGCGAGGATGCCTGCGCGTGAAGCGAGTAGACGAGAATACCTATAGGCGGTCTCTGTGGATACTTGGATAAGCCTGTCCGCGAAGCCTGGGTCATAGATCTTGGGCCTTATGGCGCTGGTCATGTGCTTGAGCCCCTCAATACCATGTAGTGGTGAGTCGGGCTGAACCTCAACGAGCTCTATCGAGGAGTTGAACTCCCTAAGCCTCCTCCCCGCCCCCATCAATGTCCCCGAAGTCCCCACACCAGCGACGAAGTGTGTCACCTTTCCATCTGTCTGGCTGATGACCTCAGGACCCGTCGTCTCGTAGTGAGCTCTAACATTTGAAGGATTATCATACTGGTTAGAGTAGTAATATTTCTCGGGCTCCCTCTCCAAAATTCTTCTCGCCTCCATGATCGCGCCGTCTATCCCTTCGAGAGGGTCTGTAAAGACAATCTCAGCCCCGAGGAGCCTGAGCAGCCCAATCTTTTCTTGGCTTATGTTTTTTGGAACAACTATCTTCACACCGAATCCATAGCATGCGGCCATCAGAGCCAGGCTCACAGCCATGTTGCCAGAGGAGGCGTCGAGTATAGCCATTCCCTCTCGTAGGTCTCCTCTCTGTATGGCGTCTCTAACAATATAAAGGGCTGGTCTGTCCTTTACGGAGCCGCTAGGGTTGAAAAACTCCAGCTTGACTAGGACCCGGGAGCCGTTGGTTATGGATAGGGGCTCCGTGATATCGACTAGAGGCGTGTTTCCAACCGCCTCAATGACGGTGGAAAGTGCCCTTTTCCCCAGCACCCTATACACAATAAATTATGGCACCTCGGCACGTCTAATCTCCCACCCGCCCTATTTAATTATGATTCTTCAGAAACATGGTCTCACTTCCCAAGTAGCCCCATCTCGGTTAGAATCTCCAAGAAATCCTCACTTGAAAAAGCCTCCTTATATCGTCTCAAGAGCTCGAAGCCTACCTTAGCGAGGCCGAGTCTCTGTCTGACCATCTCAAGCTGAGCCGAGTAGATATAGTTGATTATCGAGGTCAAATTCTTGGGGCGCGTTGAAAAGGAGGCCGAGCCAAAGTCTATTATGGTGGGGTGATTCTGGGAGAGAATTACGTGTTTGCTTGCATCACTCAGCTCTCCGTGGTCTATCATGGCCTCATCTAGTCTATGGCACTGAGTAGCCATCTCGATCAGAACCTTTATCGCAGCCTCCCTAGAAGGGTTATACGTGAGCAGCCAACTCGTGAGATCTGTCCCCTCAACTAGGCTCATGACGATCACCTGCCCCTTCTGACCGAGAAGCCTCGGCCCGATGCCTAGGCTGTTGGCCCTCTCAAGCATATATGCCTCCCTCCATGCATCCTTGTGCCCATAGTCCTGCCTCCTCACCTTTATCGCAACCCTCTCTCTACGCATCAGGCCGCAAACCACGATATTCCTAAACCCTTTTCCAAGAATTCTCAGCCGCCCCTCCTTTGCGAGCTCGACCCCTTCAACTCCAAGTTCTTCGATGCAGCTCAGGGTTGACTCGGCGTAGCTTTGGTCAGGCTTGGGGTAAGACAGCTGGAGAAGTAGGTCTGCCTCGCGCCTAACTAGTTCGACTGGCGCTACTTTCAGCATCGCTTTATCCAATGTCTTATAGGAGTCGCGATTCCCTCTAAAAACTCTCTCAGCAGCGCCTCGTGCCCCTTATCGCGGCTCAACCTCTCTACCAGGCCTGTCCTGCTAGTCAAGATCTCTCCTCTCTCAACACTGTTCAGCAACTCCTTAGAGATTGCGACTTCACGCCTCTTAATCCACGACCTTAGCAGCTGCTCAGCGCTTGACTCGTCTCTTCTAACAATCGAGTAAAGCCTCTCTCCCTCCACCCAAGGTCCGGCGACGCGGTTGGGACGGCTCATGGTCTTCTCGATAAATTCGAGGGAGTTATCCATCCAGACAGGCGGTCCGACCTTTAGGACATTCTCGGGAAGTGAGAGGCTTGAAAGCTCATAGAGCAAAACCACCTCATCGCTGAGCTGCCAAGCGTCACATCGGTATACTTGGAACCCCTCCTTCTCAAGCCTTCTCGCAAATCCCCTCAAAGTATGCTTGATCTCTCCCCAGAGGATGTCGGGCGGCTGTCGCCTTTCAACCGTGAACGCTATTCCTAAAAGGTTTCGGGAGCCTACGTCCGCGGCCAACTCTTTTCCCCACGGCTTCGGAGGTTGGAAGAAACTCAAGGAGGGTGAGGAGTTGAAGATCTTACAGGCAAGTATGAACTCTGCGAGTTTACTCTCGCTAACCGCCGCAGCAACGTTTCTTGAGGGGTCAACGGGGTCGTTGAAGATCAGGGGAGCTTTTGGAAAGAGCTTGAGAGCCTCTTCCAGTCTAAGGCGCCCTGCCATGTCTATGAAGACCGGCATACGCCAGCTCGAAGCCCTCCTTACTGTCTCTAGGAAACCTCCATGGCTCAGGACAAGAAGCTCTGAGAGGTAGCCGCTAAACCCCTCAACCCTTATCTCTGCTCCGTAAAGCCCGCACCCGATGAGGAATCCCTTGAAGAGGCGTATATCTCGTCTCAACTCCGGCGTTAGCCTCGAGTTAACGAAGGCCGTGTGGTAAGGTGTTCTGTCGACCGCGCTTATCCAGCGTCCCGGCTCAGCCTTAAAACAGCCCACAATGTTGACCCTTATACCTGAGACCTCTCCCTCCACGTATGGGTGGCTGGCATATCTCAGCCAATGCCTACCCGAGAGCCTCTCTATTACTCGGCCTCCCGCACTCAGCACCGCAGCCTCAAGACCTTGGCGGCCTACCTCCGGTTTGAAGTGGATGAAAATGTCAACCTCGGCCTTACCCTTTACCCACGTGTCCTTTGCAACTGAGCCCTCAACAGAGATGTCTACGACTCCTTCCAGTTGCTGGAACTCGTCCCTGCAGACTGAGAGGAGCCTTTTAGCCGTCTCGGAGACAAGTCTTCTCTCACGTTCATCGGGCTCGACTAGCGTGGAGGCCTCGGCTAAAATCTCCGTGATTAGCGGCATATCCTACTTTACTCCGCGCTATTGTGCTATTTTAGCTAGGTGAGGACATTCCCGCCTCAGGGATAGTAGTATCGATAGATTATTTCGAGGTCTTTCAGTGTTGGCAGCATCTCTTGGTCTCCCCTGACCGTGGTTACGAGAGAGCCGACGAGTGTAGCCCTTCTAAGGGACTCGAAGAGGCTTCGACCCGCGAGCTGGCAGGCAAGGAATGTCCCTGCCAGCGCGTCGCCTGCACCTATCGCGTCCTCGACAGTTACCTCTATGGCCTCTGCTTTGGCCTTCTCACTTCCAGAGCTGGCCACCGCGCCTCTCTCGCCAAGCTTAACTACCACAGTCCCGACACCGAGACTCTTGTACACCTCCAAGATCTTGTCGGGGTCGGTCTCGCCTATCAGAATCTCCGAGTCGGCAGGGTCTGTAAATACTATGTCAGCCTTCTCCACCATCGGCATCAAAACCCTCGTAGCCTCTTCTAGGCTGGGCCAGAGAACAGGCCTGATGTTTGTGTCGATGGATAGGAGGGCTCCAGAATCCTTAACAAGCTCTATGGCTTTGGTGCAAGCCTCTCTTGCTGAAGAGCTAAGTGCAGGCGTTATACCGGATAGGTGGAGGATTCTTGAGTTTTGGAAGGTTGTCCTGTCGAAGTCCTCTATAGAGAGCCTGCTGCCCGCCGAGCCTCGCCTATAATATATCATGCTGCTCCTTGAGGGGAAAGGGTATCCTCTCTGAACAAAATAGATGCCGGTCGGAGCCTCTGGGTCGATCCTAAGCCACCTGACATCTACACCTTCGCCCCTGAGCCATGAAGCGATGCATCTCCCAAACTCGTCGTCCCCGACTCTGCCGACAAAGGCTGAGCTTCTTCCAAGCCTGCTTACGCAGACGGCCACGTTAGCTTCTGATCCCGCGACGTGTCTTTCAAAAAGGTAGGCATGTCTAAGGGGCCCTTTGGACAAGGCATTAAGCTGTATGAGGGCTTCACCCATCGTTACTAACTCAGCCATGTTTTCCCACTTCCTCGGCCAACCTGTTTATAGGTTGTAGGCCGCGCGTGAGAAGCTCCTTCTCTTCCTCCCTGAGGCTGCGGGTGGGGGGTAGCGGTGGGCCGAGGTCAAATCCTCTGAGAAGAAGAGCGAAACGATAAGAAGCCGTGTCCGGGCCGACGGCTCTGAGAAGCCTCCTAACCCTGTTGACCGCAAGCTGGATTCTCAGAGCCTCCCTGTGGTCCCGCATCTCGACCGCCCTGAAAATCCCGACAGCCAGCTCGGGATAGATTGATGCAAGCGAGCTTACATGCGCCCTAACGCCGATCGTAAAGGCGTAGTGGAGAAGATGGTCTCCGCCGCACGCAACCAGGTGGCTTGACCCAAAGCTTGACTGTAGCTCAGTAATCATGTCGATATCGCCGCTCGTGTCTTTAATCCCCCGCACGGCTGGTACCAGCTCGAAGATCTTCCCTATGTCGCTTACGCTGAGCTGATATCCCTGCCGGCCCGGATTGTTGTAGACGAGGAGCGGAAGCTTGGAGGAGGCGCCCAAGGCTGAGAAGAAGTTGGCCAGAGATTCGGCGTCGTATCTGTAGTAATATGGCACTATGGCTGAGGTAGCGTCTGCTGATATTTCCTCGGCGTGCCGCGCTAAGTTGATGGCTGTCTCTTGGTCCGTCGTCCCCACGTGAACTATTCTTAGAAGGTCCTGGCTGGCGCGCCTCATATAGGCCTCCGCGACCTCTTTTCGTCTCTCCGACGAGAGCTTAGCGCCCTCTCCCATTGTGCCTAAGACGAATACGCCTCTGACGCCCTTCTCCCGGAGAAAGCTCAAGTAGTTGTCTAGGTCTGAAGTGTTTATGTTGTTGGGAGTTATGGTGGCTGCAATTATTCCTTTGAAGCTTTCTAATTTCACACACGATTAAGGACCTAGGCAGCATAATTATCTTTCTGGCCCTTTTCTTTGGCTTGAAAACTTAAATCATCCAGAGTCCATGGGCTTCTCAGTGGTTGACTAAAATCTCCGATCTGTATTTGAGGCTCAGCGCTGTCGAGGTCCTCTCCTATCTAAGGGAGAGGTATGGGTATAAGGTTCTCTCCGAGATGCTGGGGCTTCAAGTCTCGGTCCTGAGCAGATACATCAATGGGAGGGTTCTGCCGAACACCTCTCGTGCCGAGAGGATTGTGGGTCTCTTCAATGAGTCACTGCTCTCAGACATTGTTAGGCAAAGGCTCTCGAGAACCGAGGAGGGATTCTACGACCTCTCCGCGATAGTCACGGATGTGGGTCTTCTGCGCCTCGTGGCGAAGGTTGTGTGCAACGAGTTTAGGGTCTTCTCAATTAATAAACTCCTGACAGTTGCTACTGACGGCATACCCTTAGCGGTTCAGGTCGCGGCGGAGCTGAGGGCTGAGTTGGTAATTGCTAAGAAGAGAAAAGACCTGAATATTAAGAGCTATTTCGAGGAGCCGATAAAGCGCGCACCAGCGCTTGTCGAATATCTTTATGTGCCAAGGGGTGTCCTGAGAAAAAGCGACGTGATTCTCATTATTGACGATGTGGCTCGGAGCGGCGAGACCATCAGCGGCCTCATAAGAATAGTTAACAGGGCTGGAGCTAGGTTGGCGGGCGTGTTCACAATAGTCATGCTGGAGGAGGTTAGGGAGAGGCTGAAACAAGCTCTTGGGCCGTCTGGCGTCTTGAAGAGTCTACTGACATTCACCTCCTAAAACCCTATTAGCCACTATTAGTCTCAGGCTGCTGCATGGTGACACAATGGATGCCGCCGAGGCCATAAAACAGCTCCGGACACCTTATCCCGATGACCCGACGGTGATGGAAAGACTCCTCCAGCGTCGCGAGGGCCTCCTCATCTTCAGGGACACCAAACAAGGGAACTAAGACTGAGCTATTGGAGATATAGAAGTTGAGGTAAGAGGCGGGGACATACTGGCCCATAACTTTTACGGGAGCGGGGGCAGGAACTCTGTGGACTTCCAGTCTCCTCTGACTCTTAAATGAGAAATCCTCTATCCTTTGTGCAGCTTTTTCAAGGATGTCCCTGTTGACGCCTTCCCTTCTCTCCTTCAAGAGTAATAGCGTGTCATGCGCGACAAATCTACAGAAGACATCTACATGGCCATCTGTGTCGTCCCCCACAACGCCTCTCTCAAGCCAAAGCACCTTCTCCACCCCCAAAAAACTTTTCAGCTCCGCCTCAACCTCCTCCAACGAGACGCCTGGATTTCTTGCGGGATTTAACAGACACTCCTTAGTTGTTATCAGCAGTCCGTCGCCCGACAGATCTATTGCACCACCCTCGACCACCACCCCCCTCTCCACAGGCATTGCTCCAGAGATTCTCAGGATCTCTCGACCAGCCGCGTCGTCAAGCGCTAAGTCAGCGTACTTCATCCCCCAGGCATTGAACCTCCACTTAATGCCGCACAAGATACCCTGGTCTATCCTCTCCACGAAAATAGGTGCGTAGTCCCTCACCCATACATCCACCGTAACTACGTGGTGAAACTCGATCAAGCTCAAGTTTACACCAGCTTGGTCGAGAAGTCTCTCAGCCCTCTTCTCCTCAGCCTCATCGTTTACCAGGATCTTGACGGCCTCCCCTCTGCTGATCTCGCGTATCATCTCGCAGTAGATTTGCTCGACCCTCCAAAGGATGGGCTCAGGGAATGTATCGGGGTTGTGAGGCCACGCAAGCCATGTACATCTATGCCTCTCCCACTCCGCGGGCGCCCTATACACCTCAGCGTTAAGATACCCGCTCCGAGATATCACCATATAGCCCGGGCCGCCTCCTCACCATGAATCCCCAACCCTCTCTAATCCTCTTCCCAAGGCCTAGGTCAACCTCTCCCACGAAGACCCCCTCAACAGGCTTAGCCCTCAACAATACCCTCCCAAAAGCATCGATGAGCAGAGATCTTCCCCAAAACTCAATCCGCCCCTCTACACCTACACGGTTGACTACAGCCACCGGGACAGAGTTAGCGATTGCATGTCCCCTCTGCACGGCCTCCCACGCCTCAGCCCAGTCGCCCTCTTCCTGCGAAACCCCAGCCACCGTGCCTATCGCGGAAGGATAGAGTATCAGCTCAGCACCTCTCAATGCGAGAATCCTTGCGGGCTCAGGGAACCACTGATCAAAGCATATCAAGACACCTATCTTGCCGACCGAGGTGTTAAAGACAGGGTACCCCAGGTTGCCCGGAGCAAAGTAGTGCTCCTCCCAAAAACACTCGTCATCGGGCAAATGAGTCTTTCTATACCTCCCTAAAACGGCTCCGTCAGAGTTTATGACGAAGGAGGTGTTATAAAGCGCTTCACCTTCCCTCTCAATTATTGAGCCTGCGACGACAACCATACCCAGCCTCCCGGCAAGCTCTGAAATCCTCCTCAACACAATCTCAGGTGAAATCTCTAGGCCAGATGTCGCGACCCCCCTGGTCTGTGGAAAATACTTGGTGGTGAACAGCTCAGGAAGACAAGCGACCCGTGCTCCCCGCGATGCGGCCTCATCAAGCATGGACAGGGCTTTCTCCAAATTCTGCCAGACATCGTCAGACATCCTCATCTGTATTAATCCGACCTTTACCTTCACTCCTTAATCATTGGTCTAACTCTTCCTAATTAAGTGATAAGTTTGAAAGAAACTTTTTTAACCTCGATAAACAATAATATGATATACATGCGCCCCGAAAGCAAAATCCTAGCCAAACACGTGATGAACAGGTTTGTAGTGACTGTTAGGCCTGATGATACCGCGTGGACAGCTCTTGAGATGATGTTCTCGAATAACGTGGGCGCGCTTGTTGTTGTTGAGGGGAATAGCCCCATAGGCATAGTTACGGAGAGGGATATCCTTAGATGTTTGCTGACTTGTAGGGGGCCCGAGGAACTCCTATCAATACTCGTAAAGGAAGTGATGAGCAAGGGGCTAATCACATGTACACCCGAGACTCCGCTGTCCGAGGTTCTCTCTATTATGGTTGAAAAGAACATTAGGCGTGTACCTGTGATAAAGAACGGGATGCTAGAGGGAATAATTACCGAGAAGGACTGTATTAGAGCCCTTCAAGACCTGAGGGAGGTCTCGGCCTAAAGAGGCTTCTAGAATTTCTCCGAAAATTTAATATTGATCAGTCCCTTACTAATACTCTTATCCTGTATCTCCAACCCGTATTTCTCGAGCACGCCCTCAACAAAATTGTAGACGCAGAGCGTGGACTCTTGCCTCCCGCCAACACCTACCGCGCTCAGCTCGTATGTAGTATGGTTCAGCCTTCGAAGCGCTATCCTCTTCAATGGAAAGAATGTTGATAACGTCTGAGCCAGCGAGACCAGCTTCTCAACGTTGGGCGCCTCCAGCTTTAAATATTCTGCAAGCTCCATCCCAAGCTGCTTAAACGAGTTTAGCAGCTCCTTCTGATTGTTTTTGTATAGCTCAGCGATAAGCTTGTCCAGAAAGTCTGAGGGGATTACAACTGCATCCACATCTTTCAATATCTTCATGACACTGACCAGATTGCGCAGCCCCTGAAAATCGATCCCCATCTTCATGAACATGATCGCCGTCTCCAAGATCTGGTTGGTGAGGGAGAAAAGAGTCATGTTTTTCTCTCTCGCGAGGGACAGTAACTCCTTGGCGATGTCGCCATTTACTGAAAGTGTAGAACGATACATTTACACCAATACAATTGTTGCATAGTTTCCCATATATATTTATTTGAACAAAGCGATGCGTTCTCAGCAGCTTATCCGCAATTTTAGAGCTTTAAGTCATAACAGACTGCATTCAACAATCTGTCTCTCGTTTAAGATGATCTCAGCTTTTTCAGCAGGTCAGGAGTCAGCTCCCTCCCAAGCTGGATTTTGAAGGCAGGCGGAGAGGGGAGGGTTGATGGGTGAGATGAGAGGAGGCTGAGAAGCGACCTTAACGGTGCTATAAAGGCATCGCCGATGCCCGGTGCCACGTATGGCGAGACGAGGATAGGTACAACACAGTATGTGTATGTGCCGTCCCCCAATAGAGACTTTAAAGCCTCGCAAAGAAGCTCCGTTCGCCTCTTCAGTTTTTTAGCCTCATTCATGGCCATTTTGCCGGTTAAGCTCCGCATCCACCTCTTACACTCGAACACGTAAAGCGCTGAGCCCGACAAAGCCGCCACATCTATCTGAGCCCTCCTCCGACCTATCACTACCCTCAAATTCTTTACAACAAAGAACCCTGCTCTCTCCAAAATCCCCGAGACGAGAGCCTCATAAAGCTCCCATGTAAGAGCCCTCGACGCCTCCTCAAAAGCCCGAGCCCTCTCCACCCACCTTAGAGTCGCCTCGACTAAGCTTGACCGAACATCTCCTTCAACGCTCTCCAGACCCAGGCTTTCTAACGAGTCTCTAACTATCTGCTTGGATAAGCCTGTCACCTCGCTTATCAAGCCTACGCTTGTTGAATTAAGTTGCAGGGCGGCCTTTAGAACCCTCAAGTCTAAGTCGCCCATCATGTGATGCATCCTATACCTTTTTCCCACGTGTCTCGGGGAGCGCTGGCTCAGAAAAGACTCTCCTCCCTAGGCCTGATGATCTGGGAGGCCCCGACAACGCCCGGTATGTACTTGTATCCACGTATGATGGCTACTGGAATCCCCTCAGCCGCCTGACCCATAGCTAGCTCCGCGGCAGCGGCCAGCTCGTCGGCCACGCATATCTGTTTGCTCCTGAGGACTCGTCCGTAAAGGTCGGGCTCTCCCCTTCTATCCCAGATAGGCTCCAGGCCGCTGCAGCCTATCGCTATATTCACAGCGCCGCGTCTAAATGGTCTGCCATGAGAGTCGCAAATGATAACGGCCACCCTTACGCCCGCGGCCTTCTCGATCTCAAGCCTTATCCTCTCAGCAGAGGCATCAGGGTTGTCGGGGAGTGCGGCAGCAACTCCTTCGCCGACATTTGAGAGGTCGACACCGCTGTTTGCACATATCAGGCCATGCCGCGTCTCTGTTATGATTACCTCCCCCCTTATCCTAACTACCCTCTTAGACTCTCTTAGAACAGCCTCTACGTGTGCCGAGTCTTTCCCCGTTATGGCCGCTATCTCTATTGCTTGAGGAGTTGGAGCGAGCTCAGAGAGGCGATAAAGCCTCCCCTCAGCCTTCGAGACAACGACGTGGCTAACAACTACTATGTCTCCTTCCCGGAGACCCACTCCGGACGACTTGACTGCCTTCACGATCTCTAGCCCAAGAGAGTCGCCGGGAGCAATCAGTTTAATGCCCCTGACAGGTATAATGCTTATGACGCCTGCATCCATATCTACTCCTAAGAGAGGCGCAAGCTTGAAAATAATATCTTGTAGATGAGCCGCTCAGAGGCCGAGGTCCTCCAGCCTCTTCCTACTCTTCTCCGTTAGTCCAAGCCTGGGGACAGCTTCCTCCGGGGTAGACTCCTCTGTCCTCCTCTTGACAAAGAGGCCGCACTTCCCGTCAGGCAAAAGCTTGACTTGAGCGCAGCTGGCGTAAGGGCATCTATAGCCAATGCATGGGGCGCTGACCCAGTGACACCACGGCGGGTCCCGGTGAATATCGAGTGCATATCTTCCGGCGGACAGCATTTTTTTGCAGCGGAAGAATCTACAGAGAGGGTTGCAGACGGGCGTCGGCTCACGGCTCAAGACCCAGCCCAACACTAACACCCTCTGAAGCTACATACACCTCACTCCAACAATATATATCCTTGACCCCATCACCAAAGCCGAAACATGTCCCACGATGTGCCGGAGCGTCGATGACCAAGCTTTTTTCAAGCCTCCAGAGTCTATAAATATGATGCCACCCCTCATCTAGACGTGCCGCGGTACATACTTCTCTCAAATGTGACTTGCGAGGGACTAGAAACGATTAGTAAAAACCCTCAGAGGATCCTTGAAGTCAACAGGGAGGTTGAGGCGATGGGTGTGAAGATAATCGATCAATACGCTGTTCTTGGGCCCTACGACTTTGTTACGATAGTTGAGGCGCCTGATGACATAACTGTGGCCAGGGTCTCTGTTATGCTGGGTAGCCGGGGGACTGTGAAGATTACCACCCTCCGCGCAATACCCACGCAAGAGTTTGTGAGTAGGTTGAGGAAGACCAGCTAGGCCTCATAGAAGCAGCTGGGGCCGATGACAGCACTAGAGGGAGGGAGATGTATTATGGGGATAAGGATAGAAGCCGTCCACTGCCTCCTTGAATAGGCCTACATATTTTTAATTATGGCTAGGCATGTTATAGGTCAGGACGGGTTGCCTACCCGCTGCCATCTATGCATGGGCGGGACAACAGTCTCTAAAGCCTTGAGGGTCTGTGTTAAATGTCTAAGGGAAAGTCCTGAAGAGGCCCTGAAGATTGCCGCTGAAGGGCATGCGTCAAGTAGGAGAATGTTTGGTCTGCCCCCGGCACCTCCAAGGACGAGTGGCGGGATACCCTGCACACTCTGTGCCGCAGGATGTGTAATTGGGGAAGGCGAGCTCGGCTACTGTGGCATACGTGGGAACCGTGGCGGCCGGATGTATACGCTGATGAAGCGCGGTAAGGCCTTGCTCCACTACTACTTGGACCCGCATGTCACCAACTGCTGCAACGCTTATTTCTGCCCACCCGGCACAGGTGCAGGTTACCCGAGATATGCATGCACGAGAGGCCCGGAGATAGGCTACTACAACCTGGCCCTCTTCTTCTACGGCTGCGGACTAAACTGTCTGTTCTGCCAGAACTGGACCCATAAAAAAGTCGGCGAGGCTCCACAGGTCTCCGTGGACGAGCTCATAGACATGACACTCTCGAACGAAAAGATCTCTTGCTGGTGCTGGTTTGGCGGCTCACCTGAGCCCCAGCTGACCTTCGCAATAGAGGCCTCGAGGAGGATTCACGAGGAAAAACCCTTAGGCAGAGTGTTGAGGATATGCTATGAATGGAATGGTGACGGCAACCCATTCCTAGTTAAACGTGTGGTCGAGACCGTTTTGGAGAGCGGCGGGAACGTCAAATTCGACCTCAAAGCCTTCAACCCCAACATCCATAAAGCACTAACAGGCCTCGACAACAAGAGGATACTAGAGAATTTCGAAATGGTCTATCGATCCTTCTATGACAAAAGGCCTGGCTTGCCCGTGCTCGCCGCAACCACGCTACTAGTCCCAGGCTATGTCGACGCCGAGGAGGTCACGGATATAGCAGAGTTCATAGCCTCCCTCGACGAGACTATACCCTACAGCCTTCTAGTCTTCTATCCACACTTCATGATGGACGACCTCCCAGTAACGCCCTGGAGGCAAGTTATAGAGTGTTACAGGGCAGCGACAAAACACCTGAAGAGGGTTGAGATAGGCAATATACATCTCCTCGTAATATAGCAAATCACTCCGCCAAAAACTCATATATCTGGCCCAGGTCATCCCCTATCCTCGCGAGGATTGAAAAGCTACTATGAAATATCAACAAACAGGTTTCCCAGCAGATACTGGCACAGAGAGATTGTTAAAACAGCTAAAAGCATGGTTAAAGGACATGAAATAGCTGAGCCTGTTCTCGATTTAGGGTGTGGGGACGGTGTCAGGGTGAGGATGATATTCGGCGACACGGTGGAAATACATGGTGTAGACATTGATCCAGAGATGGTTGAGTTTGCTAAAGAAAGGTTAGACAAGGTGTATCTGGGCAGCATCGAGGATCCGCCGCCCGAGATTCTTAACAGGCGATATGGTACAATTGTTTTAATGGAGAGCCTCGAACACATAAACACCCCTGAAAAGGTTTTAGAGACTGCATACAAATTGTTGACAGACAATGGATTGTTGATCGTAATAGTGCCTTTAGAGACAATACTATTCAGAATTATCTGGTGGTTGTGGACCCACTCTATGGGAATGAGATGGAAAGGAGCTCATCTATTCAAGTTTAACTCAGAACAACAGCTATTCTCAATCCTCGAGAAATGGTACAAGATAGTTGAGTATAGAAAGACGAACCTCGGATGCATAATCATCACAATCTGTAGTAAAAAGTAACCACGTAAACGCGGCTCACCTGCATCCACGAGACGCGAGAGAACCCACGACCAAGGGTGTCGATGAAAGACTCGAGAGGATCTCCCTAGATTCAAGGGAAATCAACATCTATGGC
>JAUQPZ010000013.1 GCA_030550155.1 Thermoproteota archaeon | reverse complement strand
TTTCGCGGGTCAAGTCCCAGGTCTCCAATCCCTCGAGTGACGATTAGGCGAATATAGGCGTCTTTGAAGCCATTCACCCTAACGGTCCTAACCACGGCTTCTATCATCTCTTCAAACTTGATCGGAATCTCGAGACGGATCGCCTTGGCAGACCGATAGAGCCTCTCCACATGCTCCCTGAGCTTGAATATCGCGCCACCGTAGACTCTGATCCCCTCGAAGACTCCGTCTCCGTAGAGAAAACCGTGGTCGAAGACGGAGACCTTGGCTACACTCTTGGCGTAGAACTCGCCGTCTATGTAGACTAGTGGCTCCTGCATACTTTGAGCCCTCTCTGTAGCCCTATAAAAGCTTGAACACCGGTGCACACTAGGGCTTTAGTACAGCCGCCCCCAATATGCTTGTTATCGGAGGAGTGGTGATGCTTGCGAGAAGAATGGCTGCGGCGAGTATCGCCATGGGCGCGGCCATGCTGAGCGGCGCCTCTCTGGGTGAGTCCTGCCTCTCTCCCCGGGTAAAGACGTACATGAATGTCCTCAGATAGTAGCCGAGGGTTATGGCTGTCCCCAATATGGCTATGATGGTGTAAAGGGGTATGTTTGACTGGAATCCGCCCGTAAATATCATCCACTCGCTGAAGAAGCCTGCGAGTGGCGGTGTCCCAGCTATTGAGAGGCCGCCGACGAGAAAGACGGAAGCCGTGAACCACATAGGCCTCATCAAGCCTCCAAGCTTGTTTATGTCTCTCTCACCTGTCGAGTGTATGATCGAGCCCGCGGCCATGAAGAGTAGCGACTTGGCTAGACCGTGGGTCACTACGTGAAGTAGCCCTCCCACGAGTCCTATACTAGACTGCAGTGAGAGGCCGAAGACCATGTAGCCTATCTGGCTGACGGAGCTGTAGGCTAGTATTCTCTTGATGTCACTCTGGACGAGAGCCATCATCCCACCCCAGAAAATCGTAACCAGTGAGAGAGGTATCACGATAGGTTGGGCCTGCTGGAAGGCGGCTGGCATAAGCTCTACAATAATTCTTGCATAGGCATATACGCCTGTTTTTATCATGACGCCGCTCAGAAGGACGCTTATCGGTGTCGGGGCCTCTGCGTGGGCGTCTGGAAGCCAGGTGTGTAGCGGGAATAAGGCCATTTTCACAGCGGCTCCGATGAAAATAAGTGATGCGATGCCTAGCATGGCGGGCGAGCCTCCTCCAACTACAACTTTCAAGATATCGAGCTCAACGCTACCAAACAGGGAGTTGAGCCAGATTATCCCGGCGAGGAGCGAGATGGCGCCCACATGCGTCATTCCGAAATACTTGAACCCTATGATTCTGGCGTTTCCTGTCCCCCAATAGGCTATAAGGAAGTAGCTCGGAATCAGCATTAATTCCCAGAAAATATATAGTAGGAAAAGGTTCGTTGAAAGGACCACGCCGCTCATACCCGACACGAACATCATTGTTAAAGCATAGTACGAGGCGAGGCCCCTTTCATGCTCCATGTATCTCAGCGAGTATAGGCTGGCGAGGAACCCTACCGAGTTGATTAGCAGGAAAAAAGGGTAGCTCAGCTGGTCCAGTCTCAACGTAAATGTAAGCCCTAGCTCGGGTATCCATCTGAGCCTCTCCTCAACTATGAAGCCGGCGCTGATCACAGGGTATAGAAGTATGCTAAAGAGCATGGGGAAAAAGAGTGCGGTCGTCGCGAATATCCCGGCTCCCTTAGGGTGAAGGAGGCGGCCAATGAACGCCGCGATAGGTGAGAGACCTAGAGGGAGGACGATCGAGAGAAGCAGAGGGTTTAGCGCCTGTATCTCCATGCTCACCCCGAGCCTCTCCTCAACCAGAATAAATAGATGTTTTGACCCAAATATGCAGGCCACCTTAAGCCAAAGATCTGACTCTTCAGAGACTCGTGTCTCGGAGAATTATGGCTCTAAGTTTTTCGAAGGCCTCCTCGAGGCTCCGCACCCTCCTAATGTATGGGCTCTCACCCAGATCTCTGTTCCATGGCTGGTCTCTCAGCAAGACAATTCTTCTGGTTCTCGCTATTTGTAAAGCCTCAATCGGCGAGTCATCAATGAAGACGTCGTGGCCAAGACGGCTCTTGGGTGAGATTCCGAGAAAAAGAGAGCCGTACCTTATCTCGTGAAGCTTGAGCCAGCTCACTACGTATTGGCGATGCTTTAACACCCGTCCACTAACTATGTCGACCCTGCCGAGAGACGCTATCTTCGAGACGCTGTCATCAATATTCTCCTCCAATGGCTTTAAAAGGGGCCACTCCTGCCAGACCTCGTCAAATATTCTGTTAAACTCGTCCTGCGTTATTCCGAGCTTTCTCCAGAAATCCCATTCTGTAAGGCCCTCAACGCTTAAGATAGGGTAGCCGTATTTCGTGTTCCAAATCTCGACCCAGCGGCCCATAGAGTCTGATAAAACCCCATCCAGGTCAAGAGCAATCTTAACCGGCATCTACCCAAGCTAGAACGGCCAGTCTCCTATTTAGTCTAAGCTAGAGAGGGTGAGGAATAAAACAACGCCACTTATCTTATGGGTTACCTAAAAATACGAGAATCTGTAAATGGTAGTGGGCCATTGGCTGAGAAGCTTGTTCATTGGCATGCGCTTGATTCCTCCGAGTGTTTAAGATTGCTCGGCACGGATTTGGAGTCGGGGCTCAGCATCGAGGAGGCGGCGAGGCGGCTTCAAATTCATGGCCCCAACGTAATCGAGCAGGGGAAGAGACTTTCACCCCTGAAGATTCTGCTGAGACAGTTCACAAACCTGATGATAGTAATACTGATTGTGGCAACAGCCATATCAGCGGCCCTAGGCGAGATACTCGACTCAATAGTGATTCTCGTCATAGTCTTCTTAGCGGCCGTCTTGGGGTTCTGGCAGGAGTTCCGGTCCGAGAGGATAGTCGAGGCTCTGAGGAAGATGATGTCTCCGGCCTGCAGCGTGATTCGGGACGGAGTCATGGTCAGGGTAAGGGGGGAAGAGGTGGTCCCAGGCGATATCCTCCTTCTGGAGGCGGGAGACAAGGTTGTCGCTGACGCCAGGGTGATAGAGTCGCACGGTCTACAGGTTTACGAGGCCGCGCTGACGGGAGAGTCCATACCCGTGGCAAAGACCACGGACCCCCTCCCGCAAGAGACTCCCATTCCTGACCGGACGAACATGGTCTTCGCGGGGACAACAGTCACTAATGGGAAGGGTAAGGCGGTGGTCACCGCTACGGGGATGCGGATGGAGTTCGGGAGAATTGCAAGGGAGGTCCTTGAGATTCGTGAGGAGAAGACGCCTCTGGAGAGGAGGATGGAGGAGGTTGCGAGGAGTCTTGGGAAGATAATTCTGGTGGTGATTGCTGTGATAGCTATGGTTGAGCTGGTCGAGATATCACTGCTTGGTGAGGAGCTTTCCACTCCATTCCTCATCAAGATCTTCATGTTCGCCGTCTCGCTGGCCGTCGCCGCCGTGCCCGAGGCGCTCCCCGCCATAGTCACGAGCACTTTGGCCGTGGGTATGTGGATTCTCGCGAAGAGGAATGCAGTGGCGCGGAGCATGGCGGCGGTCGAGACGCTTGGCTCGACGGAGGTGATATGCTCAGACAAGACGGGAACGATAACTAAGGGTGAGATGGTCGCCCGTGAAGCCTTCATAGGTGGAAGATTCTTCAGCGTCCCCAACAACTCCACATCGCCTAATCCAGCGGAGGCCGGCCAACAGTTGCTATACCAAGCCGAGGCCATGCTCAAGAGGCTGGCCCTAGCCGCGGTCCTTTCCTCCGACGCAGTCGTCAGGAGGGGTGCTAAGGGTAACGAGGTCTACGGCGACCCGACTGAGGGAGCTCTCGTGCTAATGGCCGAGGCCCTCGGAGTAAACCATCAGGAGGCTAGGCTGAGGAACAGACGAGTCAATGAGATTCCCTTTAGCTCTGAGCGGAAGCGGATGACTACAATCACTTCCTCGGATGCTGGTTTCGTGGCATACATGAAGGGCGCCCCAGAGGTTGTCGTTAATCTTTGCGACAGAGTCCTCGCTGATGGCGGAGAGGAGGAGCTTACCGGAGAGTGGAGAGAGAGGGTTTTGAGGGCTAACGAGGAGATGGCCTCGAGGGGGCTGCGTGTCTTGGCAGTCGCCGAGAAGAAGATGCCTCAACCCCTGCACGAGTGCTCGGAGGAGACCGTCGAGAGCGAGTTCACCCTTCTCGGCCTCGTGGGAATCATAGACCCACCTAGGCTCGAGGTGAAGGAGGCGGTTGAGAAATGCCGAGCCGCCAAGATAAGGCCGATAATGATTACGGGAGACCACCGTCTGACAGCCCTCGCCATAGCCCGCGAAGTCGGCATGTACCGGGAAGGCGACCTCGCGGTCACGGGCGCGGAGCTCGCGAAGATGAGCGATGAGGAGCTTGAGAGAAATGTCGAGAAAATATCCGTCTATGCGCGGGTGGCTCCGAGTGATAAGCTCCGCATCGTGGAGGCTTGGAAGAAGCGTGGGAAAACTGTGGCGATGACGGGAGACGGGGTGAATGATGCTCCGGCTCTTAAGCGCGCGGACATCGGAGTGGCGATGGGCGTGACTGGCACCGAGGTCGCGAGGGAGGCCTCGGACCTAATCCTCCTCGACGACAACTTCTCGACGATTGTCAGGGCGGTGGAGCTAGGTAGATGGATTTACGACAACATCAAGAAGTATCTGGCGTATCTGCTCGAGGCCAATTTTGTGGAGATAGCGGTCATCGCAATCTCAGCACTCATAATTCTCCCATTCTGGGGGGTCAGGGGCGAGGAGCTTCTACCGCTCCTGCCGGCTCAGATACTTTACATCAACCTTGCCACGGATGGGTTGCCAGCGATAGCGCTCGGCTTCACGCCTCCTGAGCCCGACATCATGCGGAGGGCACCGCGCCCCCGCGGTGAGACAGTCTTCACCCGCGAATTGAAGGAGTATCTGATTAGGGCGCTGGTCGTCGAGACTCCCCTCTTGCTCTTAGGGTTTGTCGATGCGCTGCCCCTGGGGATTGAGGCTGCAAGGAGCAGGCTTTTCCTGATGTTCGTCTTTATCGAGCTCGCCATCGCCCTCAACACGGTCTCACTAAGCCAGTCAATCTTCAAGGTCAGGCCCCACAAGCTGCTAATCATAACTATACTCTGGGAGATAGCGATGATAACTCTGTTGACCGCCATTCCCATAACGCGGGAGGCCCTACACATAATACCGCCCGGTCCGAGAGACTTCGCATGGATAGCCACAGGCGCGACCGCCACATTCGTGAGCATCGAGCTGCTCAAGAGGGTGGAGATAAGCAGGCTGAGAATTGCGATGGAGGCAGGGTAGCTTGTATGGACAGTCAGGTGGGCGAGTAAGGATTTTGACTTTAGATCGAGACGCGGCTTTGAGCAAAATTTGTTAGAGGGTGGGGGGCCGCCCATGCGTAGGCGGTGTCTGGAGTTTGAGGCCTTAGTGGGCGCGAGGTATGGTTACCGCTATATTTGCGGCTTTCGCGCTCATATTACTGGTGTGAGAGGGGGCCGCATAGGTGTCGAGGAAGATAATTGGTAGAGGGACGTGGCTGGATAGGGTGGCTTATAGGCTTGTGGAGAGAGAGAAGAGTCTTGGCAGAAGCCTGGACTTAGTATTGACTGAGAGCGGCATAGCCGCGAGCGGCATACCACACATAGGTAACCTCTCCGACCCTGTCCGCGCTTTTGGCGTGACACTCGCCCTCCGGGGGCTAGGCTACAACTCAGAGATGGCTCTTTTCTCCGATGATATGGACGGCCTACGAAGCGTGCCAGCAGGACTACCAAAAGAGCTTGAAGAATACCTGTTGAGGCCTGTCTCTCGAATCCCTGACCCGTATGGCTGCCACCCCAGCTATGCACACCACATGATATCAATGATGACGGATGTCCTCGATAGAATCGGTGTAGAATACAGGCTATACAGCGCACACGAGGTCTATGGCAGCGGACGGCTGGCCAGTATAGCGGCTGAGATACTCAGCAACTCCGCAGTGATTGGTGAAGCGATAAAGTCGTTGGTAGGGCAGGAAAAATTCACAGCCCAGCTACCCTACTACCCGGTCTGCGACTCGTGCGGAAGGATCTACACGGCCAAGGCCTTGGGGTTTGACAGGGATAACTGGAGGGTGAGCTATGTCTGCAGCGACATAGTGGTGAAGAGGAGGCTGCATAGGGGGTGTGGGCACGAGGGCTGGTCGGATTTGAGAGCTGGGAACGGCAAGCTTCCGTGGAAGGTCGAGTTCGCTGCGAGGTGGAAGCTCTTGGATGTAAGATTCGAGGCCTATGGCAAAGACCTCATCGACAGCGTCAGGGTCAACGACTGGGTCTCAAGAAACGTACTCAAGTACGAGCCTCCTCTACACGTAAAATACGAGCACTTCATCGACGTAAGCGGAAAAAAGTTCTCAAAGTCTGTGGGGAACGTCTTCACCCCAAACGAGTGGCTCAAATACGCCCCTCCCGCGACGCTGCTCCTCCTCATGTATAAGAGGAGCGTGGGTGCAAGGATCATCTCCCCTAAAATGATACCGCGTCTCTGGGACGAGTTTGAAGAGCTCGAAGACGTTTATTTCGGAAAGATAAAAGTAAGTGATGAGAAGCAGAGAGCCAAGCTGAGAGGGCTCTATGAATACATACACCTGCTGAAAACTCCGGAGAAGCCGAGATGCCACGCACCATACGGGCTCTTAGCCGATATAGTCCAGTTCGCTCCCCCCGAGAGATTCAGAGAGTTCGTGGAGAAGAGACTCCAGAGGTACGGATACAAGGTTGACGACTATCTATTGGAGAAGAGCGAGAGAGTGAGACTCTATCTTGAGGCTTTCGGTGCATTGGAGCGTGGTAGGGTCTCTGCGAAGCTTAGCGAGGCTGAAAGAAGGGCCATAGAGTCGCTGCTAAACCGTGTGTCGACGGCGACAAGCGGTGAAGAGGTTCAGGCCGCGATATTCGAGGAGGCAAGAAAGGCAGGAATCAGTCCCCCAGACTTCTTCTCAAAGCTCTACCTCATACTTTTAGGGAGGCCCAGCGGCCCGCGCCTCGGCCCCTACCTCTACGACATAGGAACACAACGGCTCAGGGAAGCACTTGCCAGCGCCGGAACCTAACCATGCCCCTCGTGCTAGGTCGATTAGCATCAGAGAGCGGGGGGCTCATTAGCCCACTAGGCCAGCCTAACGTTTCTTAGCCTAGCCGAGGGCCCTCCAAACCAGACTGGTATTGCCTGCATTGGGTCGCCTTTACCGCAGTAGCCCGCATAGAACTCCAGGTCATTGCCTAGGGCATCTATGGCTGAGTAGAGGGCTTGCGTGGTCAGCTCCACTACTGGCTGAAAGACCATCTGTCGCAGCTCCCCATTCTCGATGAGATACGCCTCGACCCCCACGTATCTCTGGTTCCATCTCTTGTCGTCTATGTTCCACTCCATGTAGCTTTTCACGTAAACGCCGTGTCTAATATCCTCTATCAGTTCTTCAAGCGTATAGTCGCCCGGCTTCATGTAGGTGTTAGCCATCCTGACTATGGGCTCTCTGTTGTAGTTGTTTGCCCTCGCGGCGGCGTTGCTCTTTACGCCGAACTCAGGGGCAGTTTCACGATTTTGGAGCAACTCCTTGATTATGCCGCGCTCAATCAGTGTCCTCTCTCCTGCCTTAACGCCTTCGTCGTCATAGAGGTAGTAGCCGAAGGAGCCAGGTATCGCGGGGTCGTCTATGATCGTCACAACCTCCGAACCTATTCTTGAGCCCAGGTGCTCTCGCGTAATGTATGTCTCCCCCGCCTGCGCTGCTTCCCTTCCAAGCATCCTATCTGCCTCGCCAGGATGGCCTGCAGACTCGTGGCAGACTAGGCCGATAATCTCGGGGCTCAGAACCACGTCTAGGCTCCCCTTTGGAGGCTCAACCGCCTTTCTGACGGCCTCGGATACAGCTGACGCCTCCTTCCCCATCATCTCGTCCAGCCTCCACCTCTCCACCGCCTCCCACCCCCTTGATTCTCCGAGGTTGACGAATCTCTGCAGATACTTGCCCTCACCATATATAGTGAATATAGAGAACAGAGCCGATATGGGCTTGTCGAGGTAAACGTCCGCGCCGTCCGTGTTCAAGACATGCTTCTCAACACGCCCAAGACCCAGCTCAAACATCCTCGCAACAGCCTTAACACCTCTCCTCTCCGCCGCCTCCACAATAGCCTTGTCAGCGGTCTTCAGAACCTCCGTCTTGTCCTCTGTGGTGACATTCTCATGCTTCACACGCGGCCTCACGATTGTCCGTGACTTCTCCATCTTCTCCTCACACATCGCTACGCCCTTAGTGAGAAGCTTCGCGGAGGCCTTCGCAACCCCCACAGCCCCCTTAACAGCCTCTTCCACACCCCTCCGAGTTAAACTACCTGTAGAGCTAAAACCCAGCGCGCCGTTGTAAAGCACTCTGACACCTATCCCCCTAGAGACAGAGCGGCCCGCGACGTCGACCAGGCCATTCCGCAGGACAAACTGCTCCGTAATATGGTTTTCAAAACGGGCTTCGGCGTAAGATGCGCCAAGCCTAGAGGAGGTTTTTAACGCATAGCTCAGTAGGTCCTCCATCGACGCCATTTCCGACCTTCTAGTCCTTCACGCTCGTTACTAATATTTTCTTCCATCTTGTTCAAAGCGCTATTAGCCTTTCTCTGAATCTCTAGAGCGCGCATCCTGAGCTCTTCAAATAATGCCAGAGTTGAGGCGGATAGGCGGGGGTCTAAAAGAAGACTCTCAATAGTCTCAATGATCTCGGGAATGTTGCTAGCGATCATCTCGAGTCTTGATCCGCTGTTGAGTTGCTCCTCAAAGAAGTCGACTGTGTCTTTAAGTTCTTCGTAGATTCTGTGTATCTGCTTCAGCGCCGTCATCTAAGCCAGAAAAGTCTGATTCAAGCTATAAGTCTTTCCCACCATGACGCAAGAGTTTAATAACATATAACAGTTTACACTGAGAAGCGGGTTGAATAAGTTGAACATGTCCACGCTGTATCCCATGTTGTGGGAAGTCGTCAGGAGTATGGGTAGCTATGGCAAGAAGCGTGACCTGCTTGTGAAGGAGATCCTGCTGAAGCGTCCCGACATATCTGTGGATGAGCTCTCTCTGCAGCTGGGAGCGTTAAAGGGTGAGGCCTTCATACTTCTTAGAAGTCATAGGCTCTGGTATTTCGAGGTCGAGGAAGAGCTAGAGCTGTCTCGCGATTTCACACCCGTTTACAGCCTAGGGGCGCTGGGAGGGACTTTTGACGAGCTTCATGTGGGACACATAGCGCTTCTTAACAGCGCTTTCAGGCTCTCGAAACATGTCATAATAGGTGTTACAACGGACGATTATGCCGCGACACTTATGAAGGAGGGCAGAGTCTCGCCCCAGTCTAAGAGACTCTCTGAGCTGGAAGCGGTTCTGCTGAGATACGGCTGGAGAGACAGGGCCCAGATAGTGGCTCTAAACGACCCCTACGGCCCCCTACTCTCGGACAAAAACATAGAGGCGCTATTCACGGGCCCCATAACCCTTAACAGGGCGGAGGAGGCCTTGAACATGAGAACCTCAAAGAGTCTTCCACCAGCCACCCTCGAGCTCTCACCCTTGGTTCTCGCCGAGGACGGTAAACCCGTGAGCAGCACTAGAATCAGGAACGGCGAGATAGATAGAGGTGGGAGGCTCATAAGAGGCCGAAAATAAGCAGAACCATGACCGATGCCAGCGCTGAGAAGGCCGCTGTCCCTGAGCTCACGCCATAAATCCTTCTACATGCAACCCCGACGTAGAAGACAACCCAGAGCCACGAGGAAATAGTAGCTATGGCGCTCAGGGGCTCGCGAACCTGGCCGGGCTCGGTAACATAGTTGAAGCCGCTGAACTCTATTCTCTCCCAGCTCAGCTGTTTTACGTAGATGTCCCCAAGGCCGACTATTGAGTTGGAGAAACGTGCTGTCGCAGATTGTATGGTGAGGGGTGACGCCTGGTTGGAGGCGTTGTATACGAGTTTGGGTGAGCGGAGAACATCTGAGGTCGCGGCTACAAGAGAGTTGTTCGAGCTCAGAACTCCTACTATCTGGGCGTTTTCAAGCTTTACTTCCTCCAACTCCGCGTAAGTTATGGAGACTTCAACAGGCTTTAAAGAGACGAGTAAGGGCATCAGCAGGCCGGCGGCTACGAGGAATGCGATGAATGCATGCATCGCCGAGCTGAGGAGCGGCAGCAGGCTTCTGCGCTCGCTTGCCTTGAAATAGATCGTAATGGCGAAGACCCCTACAACAGCCAAGAAACCGAGGGTGAGATAGAGGGTTGAGACGAAGACGACTTCCGGGGGCTCCGTTATCGGTGGGCTCGGCAGCTTTATCGAGGGTGAGGCGTATCTGACTGCAAGCTTATTCTCCACATAGTACACGGAGGAGAGAATGTAAGCGGCTATGGCCCCCAAGAAGATTAAGACGCCCCGTCTAAATCTGTAGCCCTGACTCATGGAGGATGCCAGCTTAGCCGGGTCAACCAGCTCTCTGAGCCATCTCATGGGCTTTCTACATCCTTCGACGCTCCATCTGGGCCTGCCCGTTCTAAAAATCTTAACTCAGCCAATCTGAGGCGGAACCCGCGTTTCATTAAGGGTGCGCACTTAACAGCTCTGAACGTGGCTTTTTCATGTGGTTATCTCGTGGAGCCTATCTTGGCTGCTCATCTCCCTTATCTCCATGGCGATTCTCCTACCCGTCGAGACCGCCCTCCTTAGGAAAAGCTTCGAGTACTGGCCCCCAATACCCATGTGGGCGTTGGTCCCGCCCCCTATCCGGGGAGCCACGTCATATACAACGAGCTGCAGCTCTGGCGTAACCAGTGCCTGGAGTGTGAATGGCCCGATCACGCCTGGGGGCTCCAGCCTCCTCGAAGCCTCAATAAACCTCTCACCAATCACGTAAGCCTCCTCCAGGAGGCTCTCACGAATCGTGACGGGTATGTGCCCAACTTCTATCATGCTGATTGGCTGATCCAGTTCTAGCTGCTGTCTTGCGGGTAGGTGGAGTAAGCCATCTAGGTTGCTTTGAATTCTTCTGTCGATGCTCAATATCTCAAGCCTTCCCCGCGCAGCGCTGTAGAAGTAGTTGATGTTGAAGTGGGCGCCCAGAATCAGCTCCTCAGCCACCGCGCTTCTCAGCTGCTCTTCACTGATGACTTCCTTTCTCAGAGCGTCTTCTATCTTGGAGAGTAGGTGGTCGCGCCCTGAAGCGAATATGAAGGCCCGCTCCTGAGGCCTCTTAGCCTCCTGAATCTTTAGTATGACTGGTCCAGAGCACTCGTCGATTCTCCAGACTCTCGGCCGCCTAATTCCAGCCTCATCCAAAAGTCTGTAGTAGTTTTTCTCACCTACGCGCTCTTCCCATCTTAATAGAAACTTGTTCCCGAAGACAGGAACATTGAGCTCCTTCTCAATCTCTGTATAGCCTACATAGACTGCCATGCTCCTGTTCGGCACTATTATTGCCTCCTCTTCCCGGAGCCTCTCTTGAACTCGGGGCGTTATGATATCCTTATAGCTGTCGAGGACCAGCAGCCTGTCAACGGTCTCGCGGACTGCCGCGTACATGCGCTCCCTACCTTTTCTGCAGATGGCTATCGTTGTGAAGCCCTCGTCCTTTGAGCCGTCGAAGACGTCCAGAGCGGAGTGGCTTGCTATGCAGGCGATACTTAGGCTCGCCAAGACTATGTTAACACCTCCTCCATCCTACCCTGCTCGAAGGCCATCTTAATCTCCATCGCGACGCGACTGCCAACTGTTATCTCGCGCCCCCAATAAAGGGCAAGATACGGGCTGCCCAACATGTAGACATTTGTCCCCGCCACAATCCTGCCCGAGAACTCAAAAACTACGGGCTTGAGCTCCTCAGTCACAACGGTTTCAAGGCTGAAAGGTCCGATTATCCCCGGAGGTATAAGGCGCTTCGTGGCTTCAACGAACCTCTCACCCAGCTCGATGAAGTCTTCTAGCAGCCTTTCCCTCGGATAAACTATGAGGTTCCCGGTGACTACGAAGGACTCGCGAAGCTCCCCTATATTTCTTGGAGAGAGGCGTCTGAGCCCGTCAACGTTAGACTCGTATCTGATGTCAAACCCTGTTAGCTCCAGCCTGTCCATGATGGGGCTTTGAAAATAATGCGCGTAGATCGGCGTGCCAACAACATATTCCTGCAGGAAGAGCTCGTTAGGACTTGATACGAGGCCCGAGGCTACAGCCCTCTCTATCCAGCCTCTAATCTCCTCCTGAGAACGGGTAACAAAGTATCCTCTACCGCCCTTTGCACCCGGAAGCTTTGCTATGGCGAGGCCATCCACCTCCTCAACGCTCCTAAACCACTTTGGTGCGGGTATTCGCGCCTCCTCCAAAAGACGGATCTTCAAACCCCAGTCCGCCTCCCACCTAACCAGCTCTCTGAGACCGAAGACAGGAATCCTTGAACTCTCAACCACAGCCGGAGTCAAATACTCGACAGCGCCGCCGGTCAAGACTAGAAAGTGCTCCTCGTCAGCCAAAGACTCCAGCTGTGATGGACCATTATAATTGAGCAGCCGCACCCTGAGAGCTGGGAATCTTTCATAGAGACGCAGCCTATCCTTCGGCCCAAAGATCGTTACACCGATTCCCTCCTCTAGAAGGCCTCGAGAGAGCTGGATAGCTGTGTGACCTGCATAGATTGCGGCCTTCAGCATGTTAAATCACCCGGCATCACAAGTTTAGAGTTTTGAGCCATATTAAAGCTACTACAGGCTTAGCCTTTATCCCCGTGAATAGGGCTCTGCTTGAAAGCTGCCCCTCCATACCCATGGAGGCGAGGGCTCAGGTAGAAGTTTGCTCTATTGTAGGTAGGTATATAACTTTGCTCATGCATCAATATGCAAGAATAGCGGTAAACGGCGGATAGAAATGGTGATGGGTTATAGAGATTAGAGCCCTTGGCGGAGCGCGAGAGGTTGGAAGGTCAGCGATACTTGTTAAGACGGCAGGCGGAGCGAGGATTCTGCTCGACTACGGTGTCAAGGTTGACGACAAGGTCATGATGCCGGGACACGTGTCGCCGAGGGACTTGGACGCGGTTTTGATATCTCACGCCCACCTAGACCATGTCGGCGCGGTGCCCCTGCTCCTTGTTAGCGGCGCGCCCAAGATCTTCGCCACAGAGTCGACCGTCAGGCAGGCTGAGGTGCTGTTGAAAGACATGCTCAAGCTTAGTGGATACTTTCTGCCCTTCACAGATGCTGAGGTCTTGAAATTCGTTAGAGCCACCCAGAGGGTGAATTATGGTGAGCGTATCAGGATTAAGGACGCGGAGATAGAGTTCATAGACGCCGGCCACATTCCGGGTAGCGCCCAGATTGTAGTCAACGCTGATAAGACCCTCTTATATTCCGGCGACTTCACCTCGGTAAAGACGCGCCTACTAGATGGCTGCGACGACCCCGGCTCAGGGTTTGACGTAGTAGTCACAGAGTCAACATATGCGCTCGAGGCGCACCTGCCTAGAAAGGTCTTGGAGGACAATGTTGTGGAGCTTGCCCGGGAGACGGTGAATCAGGGCGGCGTGATGGTTGTGCCTTCCTTCGCTGTTGCTAGGGCTCAGGAAGTGGCCTGCATACTCGCCGCACATGGTTTTCATGAGAACGTGTGGATGGATGGGATGGCGAGGCAGCTACTCCAGCTCTATCTTGACGACGAGGAATACGTGGACGGCTTCGACCTATTAGCGAGGACCAGCAGGAAGCTGAGAATCGTGAAGGGGAGGAGAGATAGGGAGAGGCTACTAGAAGACCCCTCGGTGGTTATTAGCCCGGCTGGCATGCTGAAGGGTGGGCCGGCAGCTTACTATGCCCAGAAAATAGCAGGAGACGAAGCGTCAACAATACTGCTCGTCAGCTTCCAAGCCCCCAACAC
Organism: Thermoproteota archaeon; assembly: GCA_030550155.1. Classification (GTDB taxonomy): domain Archaea; phylum Thermoproteota; class Nitrososphaeria_A; order Caldarchaeales; family Calditenuaceae; genus HRBIN02. Next base: position 27,159 of record JAUQPZ010000013.1, on the reverse strand, counting down.
GCCTGGCGCTAAGCTCTTAGCAGAGGGCAAACTGTCTCCGAATGGGTCAGAGATTAAGGCGGCGGCAAAAGTAGTCCAATACAAGCTATCTGCACACGCTGGGCAGGCAGAGCTGCGCGATTATATCTCCAAGAGGAGCGACTCAGGAATCGCCATCACGATACACGGCGACCCCGAGGCCTGCGAGGCGCTCGCAGCATGGGTCAACGCCAACACGGGGCTAAAGGCGATAAACCCTTCTGGTCCTGAACCGATAGTTGTCTAAGGATAACGCTTAACAATAGCCATGTATCAATGCTTGTAAAGTGATGTACGCTGCGACGAGCGTAGAGAGACTTCTCCTGCACGACAGATATGTGCGGGTCTTTGCCCTCGAAGTCCTCAGCCTTTTCCTTCTGCTCTCAACAGTCATAATACTCGTTCTCAGGGACCTACATCTCTCCCTCATCACCCTTGCACCAGCCATGGTCACAGTTCCAGCATGGTTGTTGTGGGAACAGAAGAGAAAGAGTAGGGTACTAAAGATATTCAAGGTCTCAAAGGTCGTGAACTCATCTATGCCTCTGGCTGACTATCGGGTCCCCATCAACATGCTCGTCCTCGACGCCAAACTAACAATGGTGGAGGCACTTCACGGGTCTCAGACCATCAGATACTTAGACTACGAGGAGAGAAGCCTCGGAGAACAGGTACTATTAGTGATCGATGGGAGTGGCAGAGTCTTAGCGGCTGAGTCGCTGAGTAGGCCGCCGAGTCTAAAGCTACTAATGAAAATTAGATAGGTTGGTTCAATTCTAACTTATTAGCTTATGATGAAGCTATATGTTACAGTGGAAGGAAAAAGTATATAGGTCGCTAGACACCCACTTATCATGATATGGCTGTAGAAATGGTGATACTAGACCTCTTGGTGGCCGTGATTCAGCTAGTACTCGCTGTTGCTCTCGCGCTATTCAGCATAACCATCGCCCTGAACATACTTGACAGAACCACCAAACAGATCAACGAGTTCGAGGAGCTTAGGAACAGGAACGTGGCCGTCGGCGTCTATATTGCGGGCATACTGATTGCGGTTGGGAACGTTGTGGGACAGGCCGTGTCTGGGATAAGTAAGGCAGTGATACCGGGGCAGTTCAACGTAGGAGCCATCATCGGAGGGATTATCCAGCTCTTTATAGGCCTGCCCCTAGCCATCATATTGATTGTGTGGGCTCAGAATCGGGTCTACAGCTGGCTCATCAAGATTGCAGAGACTATTCCAGGAGTTGACGTGAAGGAGTTTGATGTAGAGAAGGAGCTCAAAAACGGTAACGTCGCGATGGCGGCGATACTCTTCGGAACATTCCTAGCTATCTCATTCGTGATAAGCCAGGGTATATCCTTCCTCTCAGAGCCGATAGCTTCTGCTATCACAAGCCTGATCCGCTAGGCAACAAGTAACCCCAATAGCTGTTTTATTCATTTATTCTGAAACTCGTCTCAGCCCCATATTTACCTCTGTAGCACTCTTAGGTCTGAAAAGCATTGCCCGCAGACATAGTGTCGCTGTGAGACGGCTCTCGCCATGGAGAATGGTGCTTTGCAGACAGGGCAGCGGAGAGCTGTTGCCGCCTTCTTAAATGGCTCTCCACATTCGAGGCACTTGTCCGTACCTATGGGTGCGCCAGCGCCGCATTTTGAGCAAACGACTGTATTGCTGCGGCTAATCACCTCTATGCGTATGAGGGGTCCGGAAACTGTGGCTGCTCTCGCCGTCTTTGGCGGCTTCTCTCTTTTGATGGGTAGTGTAATGTTTTCATTTATTGTCCGCCGCGGCGTGGTGCGCTGGGGCGTTGATACTAGGAGGGCCTCCACCTCGCGCTCACCAGTAGGGGTCTCGGCCCCTATTCTGAGGGTGGTCAGGGCTGTTAGGAGGGCTGAGGCTGCCAAGGTTGCGGAGGAGGCGAAGACAAGGTATGTCAGCTCCCCGTATCTCACTTGTTCCATGAATTGGATGGTTCTGCTGCTCATTAAAAAGACGAACGTTATGGTGCTGACGCCTACTAGACTTATCGGCGAGAAGTAGAGAGGTCTGAGCTTCAACTTACTAGCTGTCCTGAGATATAGAGCTGCCTCGATAGCCGAGTATGAGGCCCAGGTGGCCAGTGCTATAAGAAGCCCATACTCGATGAGGCCGTAACTCTGCGACAGTATGGCTGCGTATGTTGCTCCTCCAAGTATCCAGATTGCTGGGTAGAGGTTTCCGAGGGCTCCCAGCCTTTTTCCAAGAGAGCGCCACCCCCATCCACGCAGTATAATGGATGCTGGGTAGGCCGCCAGGGCGGGCAGATAGAGTATGGTTGGTAGGGAAAAGATAAGGGCATTAATTACTGAGAGGAAGTAGCCTAGGCTGAGAAGCCTCATGTCTGAGACACATTGAAGGGAGCCGGAATATATCTCTGAACTCGCCCGTAGGGCTCTAGGCCTCGGAGACTTTCTCGAGAAATAGCCTCATGAACTCTTCAGAGTTGATGTCTATGCATATCCTGGCCCTCCCACGCCCGCCCTCTTTTGGCTTGAAGGGTATCGTGGCTCCTCGCGAGGCGTCGTTGTTAGTGAGGACTTGGACATTCATCTCAACCATCTGGAACATGGCTGGCTGCATCGCGGCCGCAACCGCGAGGGCGTCATGAACTTCAATCTCTCCAAACCTCTCTATCTGATACTTCATGATCTTGGATGCTAGCTCAGCTTTTCTTCCCCCGAGACGGCTTATCTCCCTGTATCGCTGAGAGTCTATTTTGACTGAGGGATTTGTTGTGACGTCTAAGCCTACGCACGTTAATGGTGCGGTGGACTCGAAGACGATTTTCGCAGCCTCAGGGTCTGTGTAGATGTTGAACTCTGAGAGAGGTGTTATGTTTCCCCGACCGTAGGGTGTGAGGTGGTATGCTCCGCCCATGATTACGATCTCTTTAACAAGGCTTGGTAGGCGGTGGTTGAGAAGAAATGCTAGGCCAAGGTTGGTTAAGGGGCCTGTTGCGACTATCGTTACTTCGTGAGGGTTTTTCTTGATGGTTTCAGATAAAAACTGGAGGGCGCCGGCTTGTGGAGGGTCGATGGGCCCTGGTATCCCGGCCTCGCCCAGCCCATCTTGGCCGTGGACATGCTCGGCTGTGGTTAATAGTCTAGCCATCGGCCCTGAGGCTCCCGCATAGACCGGCACCTCCCCGCGCCCAACGTATTCAAGCACTCTCCGAGCGTTGACACTTGTCTTCTCCACCACGGTGTTCCCGGCCACAGTAGTCACCCCAAGCAGCTCCAGCTCGGGTAGGCTAACGGCCAGTAGTAGGGCGAGAGCGTCGTCTATTCCAGGGTCCATGTCCAGCAAGACCTTGCTCATCTCAGACTCTACCAAGGATTTGGGGGCAGATATCTGTTGAGGCGGGGACATGGTATTTATTTAACCATGCATCGTGCAGAATGCAGATGGGTGAGGAAGACCTTCTGGAGCTTAAGCCGGTTTTCGTCAGGCTGGATGAGCTGCGGGAGCACGAAAATTTTGACCCCGCACATCTGGAGGAGCTGCTTGCCGAGATTAAGCGGGATGGCTGCCTTAAAAGACCCATAATAGTGGATTCGGGTACAAAGGTGATTCTGGACGGGCATCACAGATACAACTGCATGAAGAGGCTGGGTAAGACTCACATCCCCGTCTATTTCGTCGACTATTGGAGGCCCGAGATCGAGGTTCTGCCGTGGGATAATAAGCCGCCGGTAACTAAGGAGAAGGTTATTGAGGCCGGACTCACGGGTAAGAAGCTTCCATCAAAGTCTTCGCGGCATATGGTGAGGATAAAGAGTGAGTTATACCACATCACGTTTATCGAGAGGGAGATGCCGACCCCTCTCGAACAGATACCCTAGTCTTTGAAGCGTGTGGCCTCCTTCAGTTTTCGGGTGAATTCTTCCAGCCTTGCCTCGCATCTCTCCGGGTCGGAGAGGTTTTCCTGAACTATCTTGACTATTGCGCTTCCCACTATAACGCCCTCCGCTCCCTTCTTGGCCAGCATGGACACGTGCTCCGGGGATGAGACTCCGAACCCCACGGCGATGTATGGTCTCTCCCTCCGCGCCCTAACCCTATCTATCAGCCTCAGGGCCTCTGCTGAGAGCTCGCTCCTAACGCCCGTAACACCTAAGAGCGAGACGAGGTAGACGAAGCCCGACGAGGCCTTGAGTATTGTGTCGAGTCTTCGGTCAGAGGTCGTGGGTGAGGCGAGGAAGACTGTTGCTACACTTGCCTCCTGTGCCGCGACCCGAAACTCGGCCGCCTCCTCGACGGGGAGGTCGGGGACGACGACTCCGTCCACTCCGCGTGAGCTCGCCTCTTTGAAGAACATGTTGAAGCCCATACGGTATATCGGATTTAGATAGGATAGAAGAACTATCGGAGTCCCATACTTGTTTCTGATTTCGGACGCTATCTTGAGGACTTCGCGCAGCGTAACTCCGGCCTCGAGGGCTCTCTGTGTAGATGCCTGAATAGTGATGCCGTCTGCCACTGGGTCACTGAACGGTGCGCCCAGCTCCAGCACATCTACACCTCCTCTTATCAGGGCCTCAGAGTATCTCACAGTGTACTCGGGTCTGGGGTCTCCGGCTGTCAAGTAGCCTATCAGCGAGGCGTGTCCAGAGTCTAGGTTGCGCCTGAAGGCGTCTATCAAGCGTCTCAAACCAGATCACCAAGACTTCTCCTCACAATGTCGAGGTCTTTGTCTCCTCGCCCCGAGAGCGTCACAACCACTATCTCATCCCTATTCATGATTGGTGCTACCCTCATCGCATATGCTAGCGCGTGGGCCGGCTCAAGCGCGGGCAGTATCCCCTCCACCCTAGCCAGCTCAAGGAACGCTCTCAGCGCTTCATGGTCATTCACAGCTACGTATTCAGCCCTGCCCATCTCCTTGAGATACGCGTGCTCCGGACCGACCCCCGGATAATCCAGGCCGGCCGAGATGCTATGCGTCTGTCTTATCTGCCCGTTCTCGTCTTGAAGTACGTAGGAGTGCATGCCGTGTAGCACGCCGGGCGAGCCTCCTACTAGGCTGGCCGCGTGTCTCCGTGTCTCCAACCCCTCGCCTCCCGCCTCTACGCCGACGAGCCTGACGTCTCCGTCCTCTATGAATGGGTAGAATGTTCCTATTGCGTTGCTTCCCCCGCCTACGCAGGCCACGATGAGTTCTGGGAGCCTGCCTTCGCGCTCAAGTATCTGCTCCTTGATCTCTCTCCCTATCACGGACTGGAAGTCTCTGACTATCATGGGGTATGGGTGGGGGCCTACCGCAGAGCCTAGTAAATAGTGTGTGGTCCTCACGTTTGCTACCCAGTCCCTAAGGGCCTCGTTTATCGCGTCTTTGAGGGTCTTCGACCCTGAGTCGACCCTTCTCACCTCAGCTCCGAGCAGCCTCATCCTGTAAACGTTCATGGACTGACGCTCCATATCCTCTGAGCCCATGTAGACCGTACATTCAAAACCCATCCTGGCCGCGACAGTCGCGGTCGCGACTCCGTGTTGGCCGGCCCCTGTCTCGGCCACCAGCCTCTTCTTTCCCATCCTCTTCGCCAGCAGGCCTTGACCCAACGTGTTGTTTATCTTATGTGCGCCGGTGAAGGCTAGGTCTTCTCGCTTCAGATAGATTTTGGCTCCTCCGAGCTTCTCCGTAAGCCTTTCAGCAAAGTATAGCGGTGTGGGTCTGCCGGCGTAGTCCTTTAGAAGAGAGTTGAGCTCGCCCTGAAATATCTGGTCGGCTTTGAGCCTGTTGTATGCCTCCTCCAGCTCAGCAAGAGCCTCAACAAGCGTCTCTGGAACGTATCGGCCGCCGAATACACCGAACCTTCCGCTTTCATCTGGAAGGTTATAACTTCTAACCATCTATCTCCTCACCGACCACGGCTGAGATGAACGCTCTAATCAGCTCCCTGCTCTTCACACCGGGAGACGACTCCACACCCGAGGAAACATCAACGGCATAAGGCTTGACAACTCTGATAGCTTCACGGACGTTCGTCGGGTTCAGGCCGCCGGCCAGAATTAAGGGGAGACCCACCCTCTCTTTCACCCTCCTCGCCTCAAACCAGTCATGAGTCCTCCCGCTGCCTCCGGGTAAACCTGCCGAATGGCTATCCAGTAGAACCGCGTCGGCACCCATTACCTCGAGATCCGTGGGCTCGTCTCCCGCTTTTAGTGGCTTGATTACTCTGCAGGATGGTGCAGCCTCTTTAGCCACACCGACAGCTAATGGGCCGTAGAGCTGGAGAGCGTCTGGCTGAACCTTCTCGACCGCCCACCTCAACTCTTCAATATTTTTTGCCTGGGTTACGAGGACCGCGTCGATGAAGAGTGGCACCCTACGCCTGATCTCTGCTGCCTCGTCGATTCTGAGGTTCCTGGGGGACGAGGGAAAACCGACAACCATGCCCACGGCATCAGCCCCTTCGGCAACCGCGGCCTCCAAGTCCTCCACCCTCTTAATCCCGCATATCTTGACGCGGGCGCGCATTAGGCCCTCACCAGCTCTCTCGTCTTAGACTCCACATCAGGCCCCTTCATAATAGAGGTGCCTATGAGAAATGCTCGATAGCCGAGGCCCCTCAACCTTCTGATATCCTCGGCAGAATCAATTCCGCTCTCCGCTATGAGGACTCTTCCACCTACATCCAGCCCCTCAACCGCCCTCACGTGAACCATCTTATCTACACGAAGAGTGGATAGGTCCCTAGAATTAACCCCCACCATGTCAGCATCTGTGCCCAGAGCCTCCAGAAGCTCTTCTCTGCTACAGGCCTCCAGCAGGACCTCGAGCGAGAGGTCCCTAGCCAAGCGTATAGCTCTCTCGAGGGAGACCTGAGTATAGCCTCTATTGAAGGCTCGGAGAATGAGTAAGACGGCCTGAGCCCCGAGCCTGTGGGCGGCCTCGATCTGCTCCTCAGAGACAACTACGTCCTTCATCAATATTGGGAGGCTACAAGCCATTCTAGCCTCAATCAAATCCTCAATCGACCCCTCGAACCACTCTCTCGCTGTAAGCACCGAGATGCCACAGGCCCCTCCCCTCTCCATGGCGCGGACAGACTCTCGAGGGCTCGCGCCACCTACGATGGCCCCCATGCTCGGAGAGGCCCTCTTAAATTCTGCGATGACCGCATTCCCCTTCTGCCTTAATATTGAAGTGCTTAGCCGCTCTCCGTGGAATATGGTCTCTTTCCGCTCTATCCTATAGTAGCCCTCTGAAACCCTTCGCCTCGCATCCTCACAGAGAGTTAATAAAAAATCACGCGCCCCCTCCGACAAGCGCCCTACACCTCTCAAGCTCGCCACCACTCAGCTCCACAACCTTGAAAAGAGTCTCGAGGACGCGGCCTTCAAGAACTGCGCTATGCGCAGCCTCAACCCCCTCCCTCAAGCTGCCACATCTCCCGGACAGGAAGAGTGCGGCGGCAGAGTTTACGAGGACCAGCCTCATATTTGGGTCCTCTGAGCTGAGCCTGCCCCTCAGAATGTCCACGGCACGCTTAACCGCATCCTCTCTCGACCTGACTACAGCTGGCTCCAGGGAAGAGGGCTTCAGCCCGAAGTCGCCGGGGCTGATCTTCCAGCCACGTATCTCTCCTCTCTCGACCCAGCAAGCCTCCGTCATACCCTGTATGGAGATCTCGTCAACGCCGTCGCTTGAGCAGACGATGAGGCATCTCTCCAGCCCCAGCCTCGAAAAAACTCTCGCCACTTTCAACAAGTATCTATTATCCGAGACGCCCACAAGCATCACCCCCACCCCAGACGGATTGGTCATCGGTCCGAGTAGGTTGAAGAATGTCCTGAAGCCAAGCTCCCGCCTAACAGGCGCTACGTTCTTCATCGCGGGGTGATAAAGAGGTGCGAACATGAAGCCGAATCCACACTTCTCCACACACCTCCTAACTCCGTCAGGGCCTAGATTGATGTTGACCCCCACCTCCTCAAGGAGGTCGGCGCTTCCGCAAAACCCTGAAGCAGCCCTGTTGCCATGCTTCGCAACCTTGACGCCTACTGAGGCGACAATTAGGGATGAGATCGTGCTAACATTGATGGTCTTGACTCTGTCGCCGCCCGTGCCAACAATGTCAATAGCTTGACTCGAGTCGCCGAGCTCAACCTTCACGCAAAGCTCCCGCATGAGGCGGGCCATCCCGTAGAGCTCTTCCTCGGTCTCACCCTTCATCCGCATAGCAGTCAGAAAAGCAGCCATCTGGGCGGGGCTTGAATTCCCAGACATAATCTCCCTCAGAGCCGCCTCAGCCTCGGAGGAGCTCAGTCCCTGCCCCTCGACAAGCCTCGCTAAAACATCCTTCAAGGCAGACATAGGCCTGAACACCCCGCAAGGGTTGCAGAATCGTGCGCGACGAGAATATGGGCTGATGCGTCTAGTCGATGGCTAGCATGGCCAAACTAAACCACCAGCTATCACGAGGCTGGACTAACCCTCGGACAAATATAAATCTAGCTTAGCGCACAGGTGCCTAAAAAACAGGGTGTGGAGCTGCTACTTTTTGCTCGAAAGCCACCACTCCAGATACTCCTCGTGCTTCCGCTTCTCCCTCTGAATCTTCTCCTTCTCAGCCCTTATCCTCTCCTTATGCTCCACGATGTCTTGGAGGTTTAGAGCGGCACCGCAGGAATTGCAGGTATAGATCTTCTCCATTCTATCGAAGACCAGTGTGGCTCCGCAGTAGGGGCAGCTTCTCAACCAGATTACGTTTGGCCCGCCTCTATTTATAGGCGCCTCGAAGGCGAGTGGGCGGCCGGATGAAGCTTAGCCGCTCACGTCTTCTGGAGTGGGTTGCTGAGCCCTCCGGGCGAGGATGATGAAGAGCGCGAGTGTGGCTATAAAGGCCCCCACGAGTATTATAGGAATCAATGGACTCTCTCCGCTGATGATTATCGGTATTGGGCCTATTATTATTGCTCCAAATGCGCTTGTCTGGCTTGGTTGATTAAGTATGACGAGTATGAAGAGAGGCACCGTGATGAGGATGAGTCCAAAAGCTATCAGAATGAAGCCGAGGGGCGTCTTAGAGGACGGCACCGCCTATCACCCCCGCTATCAGGAGAAATAGCAGAACCACGGCGAAGGATATGGCCGCTAACAAGGCAATTATCCGCAAGCCTCTACCCCTCAAAACAATGGGCACCGGCCCTATCAGGATAACACCGCCCCCCTCTACGCTCCTCTTATCAGAGAACAGTAGCATCAGCCCGGCAAAAACTAGCACAGCTCCTGCAAGCATCGAGGCCAATAGGATGAAAGCGTCCTGGGGAGACATCCATACAGAAATAGTGAGGGCCGACCGTATAACCTTACTTCACCGAGGCGAGTGGCCGGTAGCTGGCTAAAACTCATAAACCTCCCCCACACATTAGCCATCGTGTCCGTAGTGAAGAACTCGGCCTCCGTCCCTGAGGAACCTGTGGAGAGAGCAAAAGCAGCCTTCATCCAGTGGTTAATCGACAGAAGAGATGGGGCGCCAAACTTCGAGCTGAGAAAGTTCAGGATAAAGCCTGGCGGAAACATACCCTTACACATACACCCAGACATAGAGCACATCCAGTATGTTCTCAGGGGGCGGTATAGGGTGAGGCTGGGCGAGAAGGAAGTGGTTGTGAAGGAGGGTGACGCCCTACTTGTACCGGCTGGGACCGCTCACAGCTACCTGAACGATGGCGAGGAGGATGCGGAGTTCCTATGCATTATCCCCAAGAAGACCGAGTATAAGACCCTCTGGATGGATGAGCATATTCCCCGCAGCTGCTAGCCCATCTTGATTCTCAGGACGAATCTATAGCCAAGCTCTGTCTCAACCGACAATGAATCATCGGCCACAGACTCAACCACGTCTATCAGGACCTTGCTCAAGTCGAGTGTCTTATCCATGGGGGGCCTCAGGTAGACTCTGACACCGTCAAGCACCCCGACCTCGGCATAGTCGCCAGCAGGTCTATTCCTTGTCAGGAAGACGTTGCTATATCCGCAGCAGCCAGTATCTCCTATTATGAGGTGAAGCTCCTTATTCTCTGCACGCAGCCTGCCAAGTATCTCCGCGGCTGCAGGAGTGAGACTTGGAACCATGTCTTCCAAGCTTATCTGGTCGCACATATTCTATAACTTTTACGTCGGCCTTTCCAGAACTACATATGTGGAAAAAAGCCCGATCCTTGACTCGACCTTGCTAAAAGAGCGCGCACCGTTTATCAAGTTATCGAACTCTTTTTTCCTGAGATCCGTCAGGGGCCAGAGTCTCTGAATAATGGCCAGACGCCCACCTGGTTTGAGAAGCCTATAAGACTCTCCGAGGAACTCTCGTCTCCCAAGAAGCTTGTTTATCACGTTCTGAGCTAACACGGCCTCGAAGCTGGAGCTCGGTAAAAAGTCGTTATGTTCGATGAGGGAGCTTCTCTGCGCCTTCATTCCCTTTTCAATAAACCCGCGAGCCCCTTGGGGAGGCTTAGCGTCCCTATGGAGAAGTAAGAGCTTCTCAAAACCTCCAGCGGCCTCAGCAACACTTACAAGAATCTTAGGCTCAACTTCGCCGAACAGTAGGACCTTGACACCGGGCTTGAGTTTAAGATCTGAGACAATCTTGGAGGCCTCTACCCTCATCACCCACCCTTTTGAGAAACTCCTTAATTAAATCGTTACGCCCCTCCATCGCGGAGGTTTGTTGGGAGGAATTCTTTAATTGTGGGGTTGAACTCCACTTTAGTGGATGCGAATACGGGGGATTGTTCTGGCCGCCGCCGTTGTGGCGGTGGTCATCATGGGCGTTGTCATCTATCAGATTTTGGCCGTGCCCCGGTATAGGCCAAGCATCGAGTTACAGCCACAGCCTATGCCAGATTTTCAGCTAATAGATAAGAATGGAAACCTATTCAGGCTCGGCGATGTAGGAGGCAAACCTGTTTTCCTCTTCTTCGGATACTCGAACTGCCCCGACATCTGCCCCTTAATTCTCTACAAATACGCATACGCGCTAAGGAACCTGGGGAGCGACGCGGATAGAATCGCGTTTATCTTCATCTCGCAGGACCCGTGGAGAGACACCCCCGAAGCTCTAAAAAAGTGGATTGAGAGGTTTGATGATAGAATAATTGCACTGACAGGCTCTCCCAGCGAGCTTGAGGCTGTCTGGAGACTGTATAATGTTGCACCATACTTTACAGATGAGAAGGGTAACAGGATCGACAATCCCGAGGAATACGCCAAGAGAGGCCAGCCCTACTTCGTGACTCATGTAGGCTTCGTATTCGTGGCGGACCGAGAGCATGTTATGAGGTTTGTCCTATCGGCGGAGATGCCACAGGAGGAGTATCTGCAGGCTGCCAGATACATACTCTCAAGGTGATGCTTCAGGGTGAGTAATTTCAGAAAAGATACCCTCCTCGCACTGGCCATAGGGATAGCATACATGGCTGTCTTCTCATATCTTAGCGGAGCCACTCAGTATTTCCTATTACCGAATATCCGCGTAGAGGGCTTCAAAGCTGTCTACGTCTATTTTGAGTCACAAAACTATAATGGGCCGGGTATCCAGCTCTTCTGGAATGAAAGCATGGTCATGGTAAGGCTATACGTAGTTTTCTTAGGAGCCCTGATCTCGGCTTTGGTGGTCTTAAACGTGGACATGCTGCTTAAACTCGTCAGGCGGGGAATGGTACGCGCATGCCTCCTCAGGAGCACGGGAACTGGTTTAGCGATGCTGCTCTCCTCAATAGCCACCGCAACCTATGCTTGCTGCGGCTGGGCTCCTACTGTCGCTATTCTGGGAATCTCACTCTCCTCCATCTTAGGCCTCGCACCCGCCATCGCTTCCGCCGCGCTGCTGTCAGCTAACGCCTTCATTTTGCATAAGAGACTAACTTCGCCGGTCATGGCGAGTCCAAGATAGTCATTATTATCTGTTGGCGCGAATCTACCTCGGTATCCCTGCGGTAATACCTGTGAGTTAACAGCCATGTAGCCTCTACTCTATTTTATATTCAACCCTTCTCTCGAAATCCGCCAGCATGCTTTCCCGAAATATCGCCTTAGCCCTGTCGATATTGCTGCTTGCATTAATGGTGGCTCCCGTTGAGGCCTCATTAGTAGCTTTCAGGCGCGGATTCGGAGGCGCAGCGAGCGATGTAGCCCAGAGCATCGATGTGGACGGTAACGGCATATATGTTGTGGGCACCACCGATTCCTTCAGCGTAAATGCGCCTAACGCTTACCTCACAATATTCAACAGCGACGACACCCATCGATGCAGCGTCTCAATAGACTTGGGCGGAGACGACCTCGGGATAGCAGTAAAGGTCCACGGAAACAGAGTATACATGCTGGGGCAGACAAACTTCGGCCCCGCCCCTCCCAACTTCTTCATAGCGGCCTTCGATACCAACTGCGGCCTACAGTCCTTTATGCTTTACGATCTCGGCGGCGTAGAGGCTGTTTATGATCTTGCAGTCGAGCCTTCCGCCTCTCCAAGTCTCTACGTTGTCGGTTCGCAGACAGGTGCTGGAGCACTAATAGTGAAGGTCAATTCCACCCTGAACTTTGTCTGGGGTAGGATTTTTAAGGTCAGAGACGCGGCCGACGAGGCCTTCGGCGTCTCCCTCAGCGGTGGCCGAGTATATGTCACGGGGAAGGCCACCCCACCCGGCTCAAGCAATATCTTCCTGACCGTCTTCGATGTTAATGGAAACCACGTAGCAAGTCGCGAGCTTGCAACCGCCGCTGACGAGCAGGGATATGATATTGTAGTGCAGGGCGGAGAAATATACCTTGTCGGGTCTGTAGACTATCCGGGTAGAGGTCTGGAGTCTGTCATCGCGAAGTTCAACTCTACACTGGTTCTCCAGTGGGTTAAAGCATACGGCACGACCAGTAACGAGAGGGGGTACTCGGTAGATGCGGCCGGCGGGCTGCTCTATCTGACCGGAGAAACTACGGCCTTGGGGTCAGTAGATGCGATGCTTGTGGCCGTGACCTTGGCTGGTGACATCTCACACTCGTTCGTGGTGGTAGGGAATCCTTCAGCGGTTGATAGAGGTCTCGGCATAAAGGCTTCGGGATCATGTATCCTCTTCACCGGGGAAAGGGCTGGCTGGCCGATGTTCTACGTGATAGGCGATATGTCTGCAAATACTCTCTCCGTAACTATCTCGTCGTTGACACCTAGCATAACGAACGCCGTCGCCACGGCTATCTCTCCGCCTCCAAGCACCGCGAGCTTCTCACCATCTATAGACTCGTCATCCCCGCAAGATGCCTTCTACACAAGATACTGTCCTGACACTTTGATTCGTGAGACAACCACTACGCGAACCACGACCGCGCTAACCACATCAACGAGTGTGGAAACGCTCATAACTACCCAGACAGCATACAACATAGTAACAACGACTGTCTCGACCACTAGTTTCCTGACTACTACGAGCACGTCATACACTACGGCTACATCAACAATAACTGAAACACTAACATATCTCACGACCAGAACAGAGGTCACGAGCAGAACCGATACGCAAACAACCACTAAAACAGTTACGAGAGAGGCGACCACAACCCAGACGCAGACATCAACATCCACAGTCCTATTTGCAGAGCCATTCACAACCTACATTCTCCCAGCGCTCATAGCATTAGTCGCTATCCTAATTGCCGCGTCATTGATCCTTAGCCGTCGGAGGAGAAGATTTATTCAATATTAGTGAAGTGGCGAGTCATTTCTATTCATACATCTTAACTACGATTTTTGTGCAACCCGGTGGCACGCTAAGTGTTGTCCATATATTGCGTTTAGATACGAGGGCGAATAGCCCTGCGACGTAGGCCCTCTTATCCTGTAGGACGTTGAATATCTCCTTGTAGGGGCTATGGTTGAGGAGGGCTGTCGTGATTACGAGCACGCTTTTTCCCCGCCTCGCCACACCTCTCGGAAGCCAGAGGTTATTCTTTACATGCCCCCCCTCCGACCTGTACACAATTTCAAGGCTGTCTCTCCACAGGTGCTTGTCTTGGGTAAAGTATAGCTCGGCGTGAATCAGTGCAGCGAAGTAGGTGGCAAGTGGGATGGCATGCTCCTCAACAGCGAGGACCGAGTCCACCTTACTACCCATAAACCTCCTCAAGAGATAAGAAGCTAGAAGCTTGATTGTGTCTATGTCGTGGCAGATATAGACTCCATTCTCTAGGTCAAGATCCTGCCCATAAAACTCCGCGACCAGCTCGTCATACTTAATGTTATCAACTATTCCCTCTAGTATTGCCCTGATTTTTTGTGTGCGCGGTATTGTCTTCCCACTCAGGTAACGGGAGAGAGTCGAGGTCGAGATGCCTAGTGTCGCTGCAAGCCGCCTATAGTTGTGCTGTCTCTTAATGTATCTAAGAGCGTCAAGCGATGCTTGGTGAAGTGCTTGAGAGAGGGGCGGGGCGCGGGGCTTTGAGGGCATGACCGATATTCGGCAGGGGCTAAACCTATTAAATTAGTTTACTCTCAAATTCCGGTACGCGTATTACGTGCTTGACAGATAAAAACTCGAGAAATAGTTTTAACGGTTTTTACGGGGAAATTATCTGAGCCTCGGCTCGGATTGCTTTCCTAACAGTTTCGCACCTAGCCAAGTAGATACTGCGTTACGTGTCGCTGTGTCGATGTATGAGCCGAATAGTATCAGTATCAGGGAGAATGAGAGCGGTGCGATGTACCCTATATGTGGTCCGAAGTTGTAGAGGGTGAATGGCTTAGGGTCTTGGGGCAGAACCGCTAGCCACCAGTCATAATGAAGCGCGAGAGCCGGCATTCCGATCAGTATCGTCGAGAGTAGAACTATCAGCGAGTAAATGCTGCCTCCACCAGCTCTCCACTCGCTGCTGAATATGCATGAGCCCGCCACCCCTATTCCAGCCCCAAACACTACTCCGCCTATAAGGATCTGGGCGACGCCAATCTGCGGGGGTGTCAGTGAGAACGGCGTGTTAATCAACTGGAGAATATACACTCCTGTACTGTATGTGAGGACCGCTAGGCCGATTGCTTTCACCATGACTCCGCTCGCGTATTTGGGCGCGACTAAGTCTCTGTAGCACGATGCGAAGCATATGCCCGATATCCACCCTAACGCTCCGAACGCTAACCCCGCTACCCACCAGACCGTCGCGAGGGGTTTGAGTAGCGGCGTAACTGCGAGTGCTGCCGCAGCGAACACAATCCCTATCCATGGTTGAGTGGTGAGTGGCGGCGAGTAGCTGGCCTTTCTCGGCGTGGCTCGCGGTAGGAAGAAGTGTTCAGTGAATTTCAAGCCTAAGTATGTTCCTGGGAGAAGCGCGGCTGTGAAGATGGCTGCGTGTACTCCGCCGGCCGCCCACGCGGATAAAAAGTTTCCAATATTGCATCCGAGGGCAAGTCTGGCGCCGTAGCCGAGTAGTGCGCCGCCGACGATGGCTTGAAGTAGCATCCATTTATCTGGTATATGCTTGATCACGAAGCTCTTTGTCAGTAGCGCGGTGAATAATCCTCCAAAAATTATCGAGAAAACGATCAACTGTGTGGGGTCTTCTAGCGTGTTTATCAGCTTGAACTGCTGAAAATAGTGTAGCTGGTCGACGGGTAGTCCGAGGCTTTTCCAGAAGATACCGCCGAGTTTAGACTCGCCGGTCGTTATACCCCAGATTGAGCCCTTTCCTGCGGTCAGGTAGGCGAAGTATCCGAGAGCCGTCGAGACAACTCCTATCAGGATTGCGGAGATGTAGATTTGCCTGCTCACGTCCCTTTATGACACCTCGGGGATAAAGCCCCCTAAGTAATATTTATCTGTTATAATACTAAACTAAGGGTGAAATAATGTAATATTTATATCGAGGCCGATACCAAACTACGGGCATGGCCGCAAACATTCAGGTCCCCCCTTCATTACTAACGAAGACAGAGCCGGCAAAATACAAGCTAGACCTCAGAGGCTACACCTGCCCCTACCCACAGCTATACACGGCCAAAGCACTGGGCCAGATAGAGCCCGGAGCCATCCTGGAGATACTTATAGACAATCCACCCTCATGCGAGACGGTTCCCAAATCCATACGGAATAATGGGCAGGAGTATCTGGGAATAGAGAAGATCGGCGTCTCTCTCTGGCTGATCAGGGCTAGGAGAGCTAAGTGAGGAGAGACGGATAATTCTTATAATCGCCCTATTTTTTTCAGCTGCAGGTTTGTCGGATAGGTGTCCGTGCTGCGGTGGTGAGATGAGGGTTGAGCGCGTGGAAAAGGGTTTCAGGCTCTACAGGTGTGTCTCATGCGGCCTTAGCGATGTTAGGTCAGACAGGGGGCGTTAAATAAGGGTTGAGTGTATGTGAAAATCTATGAGCATAGACCCTGTCTGTGGCATGCGTGTGGATGAGAGGTCGGCGAAGCATCAATCTCAATACGGCGGCGTGACATACTATTTCTGCTCAAGGATCTGTAAGGATAGGTTCGATAAGGAGCCAACAAAATATTTGAAGAAATAAGCATGTATAACTTTACATGTTCCGCGAGGATATATTGTCGGTGCTGACAATTGGCTAAGGACCCTGTATGCGGCATGTTCGTGCCGGAGGATAAAGACTCCCTGAAAGCAACAGTGCGAGGCAGGACGTATTATTTCTGCTCTGAAACCTGTTTGACCAGTTTCTTGGCGCCCGAGATTGAGCTTAGAAAAATTAGGCATCTAACAATCCTGAGCTTCGCACTTGGTGTACCCACGCTTATCTTGACATGGCTGCCCTTCTCTATCTCGACTATCCCGGTTTCCTACCTGCTCTTCTTACTGGCCACGCCCGTCCAGTTCGTGGCTGGCTCACTGTTCTATAAGGGGATGATTCACGCCCTGAAGGCGCGCATGACCAACATGGATACCCTCATCGCCATCGGAACAACAGCGGCCTGGGGATACAGCACTATAGTCACCTTCATGCCGGGAGTATTTCCAGAGGCACTTTACTACGAGGTGTCAGCACTCATCATAGCATTCATACTTCTCGGGAAATTTCTGGAGAACCTCATGAGGAGGAGGGCCTCTGATGCTATTAGGAGGCTCATGGATCTCCAGCCTCCGACCGCGAGGGTTTTGCGGGATGGCGCTGAGGCGGAGGTGCCTGTCGAGCAGGTTATTGTTGGTGATCTGGTTGTTGTGCGGCCCGGCGAGAGGATTCCTGTCGACGGTGTCGTGGTTGAGGGTTTAACGAGTGTTGACGAGAAGATGGTGACTGGTGAGAGCATGCCGTTGGCTAAGGGGCCCGGTCAGGAGGTTATAGGTGGGACGATTAACGTTGGTGGAATGATAGTCCTGAAGGCTACAAAAGTTGGAGCCGACACCGTGCTGTCCCAGATCATCAGGCTGGTGGAGGAGGCTCAGGCCGCTCAGGCGCCCGTGGAGAGGCTTGCAAACCGCGTGGCCTCGGTTTTCGTCCCGATAGTGGTGGCAGTGGCTCTAGCCTCGCTTGCTGCCTGGGCTTTGTTGGGCGGAGAAACCTTACGTGGGCTAACTTCCTTCATAGCTGTCTTGATAATAGCATGTCCATGCGCCCTTGGCTTGGCAACGCCTGCGGCAATAGTTGTTGGGACCGGCAGGGGGGCTGAGAAGGGGATACTGATTAAGGGTGGAGAGGTTCTTGAGCGCGCTCAGAGAATCGATGCGGTGGTTTTAGACAAGACAGGGACAATCACGAAGGGTGTCCCGGTGGTCGCGGACATAGTTACATCAAATCAGTTCGACGAAAAGACTCTGCTGAAATTCGCAGCCTCGGCCGAGCTCGGCTCCCGGCATCCACTAGCCGATGCCGTGGTCAAAAAGTGCCGTGAACAAGGACTAGAGCCCGTAAGGCCGGTAAGGCTGGAAGAGGTTCCTGGCCAGGGTGTTGAAGCGCATGTTAATGGCAGCGTCGTGCTTGTTGGCAGCCGTGCTTTTTTGGAGAGCAGAGGGGTTGATGTTTCTGACCTTGAAAACGCTGTGAACAGGTTGGAGTCGATGGGCCGTTCCATCATGTATGTGGCCGTCGACGGTGTGGCTGCTGGGCTCTTTGGCGTCTTTGATGAGCCGCGGGAAAATGCGAGTGAGGCTGTTCAAAGATTGAGGGAGATGGGTCTTCGAGTCTTGATGGTGACAGGCGACAATGAGCGCGTCGCTAAGGCGGTTGCGGCTAAAGTGGGGATCGCTGAGGTTATGGCTAATGTGAGGCCGGAGGATAAGCTGAGGGTTGTGAAGATGCTTCAAGAGCAGGGATGCAGGGTTGCGATGGTGGGAGACGGAATTAACGATGCGCCTGCCTTGACGCAGGCTGACTTGGGCATAGCTATTGGTAGCGGGACAGATGTCGCTGTGGAGTCTGGTGGAATAGTTCTAATCAGAGACGACCCGCTAGACATTCCACGAGCCATTAGCCTCAGCAGAATCACTATGAGGAAGGTCAAACAGAACCTCTTCTGGGCATTCATCTACAACACCGTGCTCATACCCGTGGCCGCGTCCGGATACTTGAACCCCATACTGGCGGGGGTGGCCATGGCCCTGAGCTCGGTCTCGGTCCTGACGAACTCGCTGACGATTAACAGGGCGGCCCTAAACTAGCCGTGTCTGAAGGCTACGGTTGTGAGACCCACCGATATCAAAAGCGAGGACGCTAGCTCCTGGATTGCGACACCCCTCCAAGGCCAATCGACCATCCATATAGCCGCGCTGACAAGGCCAGCCACCAAAGCGTAAGTCCCGGCCCACCAGCCCCTAGACATAAGAGAGCATGCACCGTAAACCAGTAATGTCAGGCTGAAGAGTGTGAAGAGGATAACCGAGACGACAAAGTGGGCTGCGCCGAAGTCTTCTGACAAAATGCCTACCAAGACAAGGTCTACTCCAGCCGCAAAGAGAAGCACCGACCAAGGTAAGACTAGACGGCCCCCGCCCGCACGAATTATCAGGGCCGCAGTGACCGTGGCTAGCGCTCCCGAGGCGACTAAGCCTATGTTAAAGATTGCGGCGAGGGGGCCCTGTCTTGCATAGTTGCCGAGGTCGCTTAAGGCGTTATCATAGAAGCTGAACCAGGGCGATAGGGCGATAGCAGCAGCGATAAAGACATACGCTATCCATGCAGCTACTAGACCTGTATCCCTAGCCCTCACATGTATATGACGCGTACTGGAGACCAATAAACTTGGCTTAGAAAACCTTGAGAGATGGGAAAGCTAGCAGGATACTTATCAGCGCTAGGTCGAGGAGGAGGACTATTATCCATATAATCATTGCCTTGAGCTCCGATATTCCCTCAGCCCTCACAACCGCGCGAGTCTCCTCGCCCTCCGTTTTTTCGGCAACCGATACTTTGGTCTTAGACTCAGTTACGAATCCGACAACACCTCGGCCCGGATGCTCAGTCTTCTCCCACCCCACAGGCTTGGCTATCTCCTGATAAAGCGCCCTAAGGCTCGCAAGTGGCATCATCAAGTAGGAGTAGACCAGCATTGGAAGAATAACTTTCCACCACGGTGTTCGGACTTTTTCAAGTCTGCCGCCGATCAGCCACGTCGATATGAATATGATGTTTAAGAATACTGGCAGTATCGCCCATGTGGGGAAAACTCCGCTTAGAAGCGGCGGCGTCATCCCGTAGAACTCGAGGACCCAGAGGCCTGTCAGGGCGAAGCTTACCCAGTTAAGCAAAACGACAAGCGGTGAGCAGAGCATAATCAGTATCGAGAAAAACCGTAGTACCCCTATCCTTTTCACAACCCCCAGCCTAGGCAGTAGTGGGAGGTATTTCCAAAGGCTCTGAAGCCACCCCCTATACCATCTAGTCCTCTGTCTCAGCCATTTCTTAAAGAATGCCGGGGCTTCCTCCCAGTGCCTGGCATCGATCACCCCGATCCTCATCTTTGCGAGGGTCATGCGGACTGCGAGCTCCGCGTCCTCCGCGACATTTAGAGAGTCCCAACAACCCACCTGCACTGCGCTTGACTTCCAGAAATAATTACCAGTGCCTCCCAGCGGAGTGTATAGGCCCAACCGCGCCCTCCCGTTCAACCACACCCTAAACCATCCGGCATACTCATATGCGAACACCTTTGTTATCCATGAATCCTCCTCGTTGACTATTCTGAGTATCGCTTGGACCGCGTCATACCTGTGGTTAACCAGCGCCGCAACTGCCTTTTGTAGAACATCCGAATCTGGGATGTCCTCTACATCAACTATTCCGACTATCTCGCCTGAACAGAGTGGTAAAGCGTCGTTTAAGGCACTGGGCTTGGTAGGGAAGAAAGCCCTCCTAGCTAGTGCACGCACATTGCTTGGATACTTCTGCTGCGTGAACGACGATATGCGCTCTCCTAACGGGTCGTCGGTAACTACGAGAACCTCCTTCAGCGACTGTGGATAAGATATGTAACCCATCACAACCTCTATTGTGCGGGGTAGTATCGGCTCGTTCATTGCTGGAATTATGAGGGATACTTTTGGAAACCTGTTTGGAGGACCTGTAGGTGTGAAGACCGGTCCAACACCTCTAATAGTTATCAGTATATGGTATCCGCCCCATAGGATATAGAATATCGTTATAGAGTATGCGAGGACAAGGAGGGAGGGCCTTGTAAACGCGAAAAGGAAAAACAGAACAATAGCTATGAAGGTGGTGGCAATGACGACACGCTTTTTAAACCCCTCTCGCCGCGACAATCGAATACACCGACTCAACCAGCTTGTATCTTATCTCGTCAACGTTCTGGAAATTCACAGGTATCACTGTGAAGTATTGAGGGTTAAGCAGCCTGCTAAGTTCCTCTGCTTTTCTCTCATCCATGAGGACTATGAAGTGGATTCCGAGGTCAATATTTTTAGATACAACATTCATCGCTTCGGTTAACTCTGTCTGCTCGTCCAGCACCATCAAAGCCACATCTTTATCTGAACTCCGAATCAACATGTGGATGAGGTGTGGCACGCCGCTTCTCCCCCTGACCATTTCGAGAATGCTAACGTCGAGGTCTAAGCTCTTTCTCAGCTCATTCTCTATTATCTGTAGCATATCTACGAATCTGCTGACCCTCCACGACTCTCTGCTCAGAGAGAGCACCGGGTATCTCTCAAGGTTAACTTTATCCAGTGTTGTCTGATGGTTTCCATCACACCTCACATTTACGAGGGGATACTGGAATATCTCCCTGCAGTTCTGGCAGCGGAAGCCTACCCCTGGCCTACCATAGTCTATCCCAACCCTCTTCAAAGTCTTCCCACACTTAGGACACCTCTCCACGACTCCGTAGCTCTTAGTCGAGAACTCCTCCACACTCCCCATATACCCGCACTCGTAATGCACAACCAGATCTATGCGCGTAAGATCTGACGTCTTACAGCTCGGACACAATATCTCAAGTATCAGAGAAGTTGATCTGCATGTTCCGCATGAGGGGAAGGAGAGGTGTCTCTTCACCTCGAAAAATCCCTTCTGAGACCCTCGCAGCAGCCTCTCGGCAGGTATATGGAACCCGGCGACAACGTAGTATACGCCGCTCCCCGGCACGATGGTGGGCACAAGGTCCTGCTCCACCCTCTCCTTCAGAAGAAGCAAGACTATATCCTCCACATGTACAGATTCCTGAGCCTCGGACGATGCTCTCTTAGCCATTACCCTAATTCTCCTCCCAGCCTACGCTCTATCACGAAGTATCCTGATGGTGATTTATGTATTTACCAGCTAGATTGTTGTTATAATACCAGCATCGTTCAAACCTCGTTGGGAAAGAGGACATGATCCCTAAATTCTGCTTCCATGCTTTATTCGCGGCGGCCGGGACGCTTAATACTTATATCGTGGCAAATCTCGATATCTGCGGTTTGCCCCGAGACCAACAGCTCGGCGCATTAATACTCGTTGCAAGCATAGTAGGTATAATTCTCTATGGCTGGCTTGTCCTCTTCAGTAACTGGTCTCTGCTCGTCCTGCAGCTAACCGCCTTCGCAGGCGTGGCACTAATTCTTGGAGTCCTGGCTTGGATAGGATATACTCTTGCCACCACCCCTCCTCCCAAGCCCCTCGAAGAGATTGAAAAGGAGCTCTCTCAGGAGGCAGCCGAGTCCAAGCCCCAAGAGAAGTAGGCTACCACGTTGTCCAGCGGGTCTTAGTATGAGCTAGCCTTTTACGAGCTCGTTTTGCAGAGCCTTAGCCGCGTTAGCCACCGCTTCTCGGCTTGCATACTTGGGCCTCCAATTCAGCGACATAAGCTTCCTAATGTCTAAGTGCATGAACTTCACATCACCAGGCCACCCACGCCCTCCAGGCCCACCGAGAAACGAGTATTCAACCCCTGCTAGCCCTAAAGCCTGACAGACGGTATCTGCTACCTCTCTGACAGTTATAGCGTCGACGCTGCCCACGTTATAGGCTTCGAAAGTTTTACCTGCATTCTCGGCAGCAGCTAGTGTCGCTTCGACCGCGTCCTCGACCCATATGTAGGATTTCTTCTGAGTTCCGTCTCCGAGTATCTCGAGCGTGTGGGGGTTTGCGAGGAGCTTTCTCACGAAGTCGTACACCACTCCACGCCTTGCGCGGGGACCGACGACGTTGGCGTATCTGAGGGCTACCGCGGGGATGCTGTATGTGTGGGTGTAGGCTGATAATAGGGCTTCGCAGGCTAGCTTGGATGCGCCGTAGGTGGAGATTGGCTTCATGGGCGAGTAGTCCTCTGGAGTCGGTAGTATGGTGGCTTCACCGTAGACTGTGGAGGAGGAGGCGAAGGCCACAATTGAAGCGTCAATCTTTCTCCCAGCCTCAAGCACGTTTAAAGTCCCCCTGATGTTGTGCTCCATGTGCTCTTCCGGGTCACCCATCCTAACCTCCGGATTCGCAGCAAGATGAATAACTGACTTACACCCCATGGCTGATCTCTCAACTGTCTCTTTGTCCCTTATATCTCCCCGAACAAGCTTAACGCGGGGACTGCCGAGATGTTGCGAGATGTTTTCATAACTCGCGGACGAAAAGTTATCGAGGACTACGACCTCTACACCCCGCTCAACTAGGCGGTCAAGTAAATGGCTGCCGATGAAACCAGCGCCGCCGGTTAAGAGTATTGGCTCATCCATCCTTACTCTCTCTGTTCAGGAGCGGCGTTCAGCACCCTTTTCACGTAGTTGTTCCTGTTTCTCTCTCGTGGGTTCGGTGATCTGCGTGGCTTAGGCTCAATCTTAGGTGTTTGGCTCCTCACCTTACCCGCCTTGGTTATTGAGCCGTGGGATGGCATATCTCACTTCTCACCTTACTCGGCGACTATATTAGTTTTCTCGGCTGATATTCGTTATCCGAAGGGTGATTTGCCTGCGGTGTAAATGAATGCTTAAATTTAGGCTCAGCCTAAATTTTCCTGCGATGGTCTCAAGGCGTGTAATTGTATCTATGGTCGTGAGCGCAGTCATTATATCTGCTCTAGTTGCAGTCTTCTTTCTTACATTAGCCCCTCAGCAGCGGGGCGAGAGAGTTGTGGCGGTCACGTGGGGGCTGCTTGCCGAGATTGTGTACCGGTTGGGAGGGGGCGAGATTGAAGTAGTTCAGGCTCTTCCGCCCGGTGTTGAGATTCATGATTGGGAGCCTACCCCAGAGACCGTGAAGGCAGTATCTAGGGCGAGGTTGCTTATCTGGACCGTGGAGGGGCTTGATGAGTGGGCTGTAAGTCTTGCGGAGGCAACGGGCGTAGAGCATTTTGAGGCTGCTAAGAATGTTAAGCTGCTTCCGATTAACGACGAACATGGGGGCCATGAGGGCCATGGATCATTTGACGTGCACTTCTGGCTCAATCCCTTGAATGTACAGATCGTCGTCAAGGATGTGGCCGAGAAGCTATCCCAGAAGTTTCCGGATTTGGCCTCAAAGATAAGGGAGAACTCAGCCTCGCTTATCAATGAGCTTGAGGCTCTTCATAGTGAGGCATTAGGGGAGTTAAAGCCTTACCGTGGGAGGCTATTTGTCGCGCAGCATAACGCTTTTAGGTATTTTGCGGAGGCCTATGGTCTGAGAGTTATCGCCGTGCTTGGTCCTGAGGAAGAGGAACCTACTCCTCAGCATCTCGGCGAAGTGATTGAGGTTATAAAGGGGCTGTGTATTATTTATGCGGAGGATGGTGTCGTCTCTCCTGTTATTTCATCTCTGAGCCGTGAGTATGGGGTAGAGGTGATGATGCTTTATACTGGCGAGTCTTTGACGCTTGAGGATGTTAAGGCGGGTAAAGGTTATGTCTATTTGATGCGTTCGAATATCAAGGCGCTGGTGGAGGGGTTTGAATGCGGTTAAAAACGTGGTCTCGTTCGAGGATGTCGCCATCTCCTATGTGAGGGGTGTTCATGCGGTTAGTAATGTCTCGTTCAGTCTTGGCGAGCGTGAGGTTGTCTTTCTCTTAGGGCCGAATGGTGGAGGTAAGTCAACCATCCTCAAGGCCATTGTTGGCTTGGTTAGGCCTGAACGGGGAGTAGTCAGGGTCTTCGGCCAGGATGTTAGACGATTCAAGGAATGGTGGAGGATAGGGTATCTCCCGCAGAATGCGGTCTCTTATTTTGAGAGGATGCCTATCAGTGTTGGCGAGTTCTTGCACGCTTCTAAAGTCGTTGAGAGGGGGTTCGAGCCGGAGGAGGCTCTTGAGCTCGTGGGGGTCGAGAACCCCTCGAGGATTCTGGGGCAGAGCATTAACGGCCTCTCGGGGGGTAATTTCCAGAAAATCCTGCTCGCCGCGTCCCTAATTAATAGGCCTGAGCTATTGCTGTTGGATGAGCCTACTGTTTATCTGGATCAGGGGGGAGTGGTTGCGCTGATCGGGCTTCTTGGGAGGCTTCGGGATGAGTGGGGGCTTTCAGCGATTATCGCCACGCATGATATCGCGGCTCTCTCGACTGTTGCGTCGCGGGTTATCTGTGTTAATAGGGGTGCTCTCTTCGATGGCGATATAAGTGACTTGGTGGGCTCTGAGCAGCTCTGCAATATCTATGGGTTTCACGTCTATCTCGTGAGGCACGGGCACTAGGGACTTGCTCCCTGAGATTTTTCTTCAGCCCTTCATGCAGAGGGCGTTCTTGGCCGCCTTGGTGGCGGGTTTCCTCCTTCCCTTTGTGGGGTGTTTTATTGTGCCTAAGAAGCTCTCTCTTCTGGGTGACTCGTCTTCTCACTTTGTCTTGGCTTCTTTGGCGTTGGGTGCGTTTTTTGGTGTGTCTGGTGTGCTGGCGGCGTATGTTGCTGTAGTGGTCGGTGTGTTTGCTGCTTTGAGGCTTGTGAGGGGGCTGGGTCTCTCGGGTGACCAGGTTTTGGCTATTCTTCTCTCTTTCAGCGCCGCGATGGCCTCCTTGGCGATTTCTAGGGGTGCTCGTGTTAGTTTGGGGTCTGTTCTTTTTGGGAGCTTGTTGGCGGTGCAGGTCGAGGATATTGTGGCTGGTCTGTTGGTCGCGGTCTTTGCCTTCGTCTTTGTTGTCAGGAACTTTGGTAGGGTGTTGCTATATACTGTGAGTGAGGAGTTGGCGAGGATTAGGGGGGTGAATGTGTCGTTGTATGAGGTTTTGTTTGCGCTTGTCACGGGGCTCGCGGTGGCTGTGAGTGTTCGGATTGTGGGCGTGCTTCTTGTTACCGCGCTTATTGTTGTTCCTGTGATGGCGGTTGGTCTTCTGGTCTCTTCTATGCGTAGGGCCATCTTGTTCTCCGTCGTTTTCGGTGAGGCTTCTCTTCTCGCCGGTGTCGTCCTTTCCTATCTCCTTGACATCGCACCTGGAGCCGCGACTGTCTTTATTCTGATAGCGGTTTTTGCAGTCTCTCTTCTCTTGTCTAGGTCTGGTTTGCGTGTATAGCGTATCTTTTTTCTCGATCGTGTGGTAAAAGATATATTTCGTGTAGAGGGTGGGTTGGTGGGTGTTGAGGGCGGTCTCTGTCAAGGTTCTCGGTCGCGTCCAGAGGGTGGGTTATAGGAGGCATGTGCTTGAGGTGGCCCAGGAGCTGGGCCTCGCTGGATATGTTAGGAATGAGCTGGATGGTTCTGTTATTGTTTTCGTCCAAGGTGAGGATGGACTGGTTGATTCTTTTCTCTCAAGGATAAGGTCTCCACCGCCCCCGGCCGTTGTTAGGGAGATTGTGGTTGAGGAGGTAAGGCCGAGACCTAGGCTCAAGGCCTTCCAGATCATGTATGGTAGGCTTGCTGACGAGCTCCAGGAGGGATTTGGGGCCATGCAGGCTATTTTTACGGATTATCGGGGGGAGTTTCGCGATTTTCGTCAGGAGTTCCGGGAGTTTCGCCAGGAGTTTCGAGAGTTTCGTCAGGAGTTTCGTGACTTTCGCGATGTTTCTTTGAAGTTGTCGGGTGAGATTTTGGGTGAGGTGAGGGGTTTGAGGAGTGATTTGAAGACTATGTTGGATGAGAGGTTGGCGCGGTTGGAGAGGGATATTGCTGAGATAAAGGCTAGGCTTGGTCTCAGCTAGTCTTGTTCTTTCTTTGGAGTTGGGGGTTGTGGTTTTAGCCTGAACTGATTTAGGCTCTAGGGTGTCTTTTGGGGTTTTTGGTTGTTTGTTGATGATTTAGAGTGTTTATGTGGGTTATCTGCTTTTGGCTGAGGGTGTCGGGGGGTTTGTCTTCTCTTTGTTTTTGGCCTGTTGGTGTGTTTGTGGTGGGTTTGGGGGGTTTATATAGGGTTGTTTTTCGGGTTTTTGAGCTTCTCTTCTGGTTTGTTCTAGGGTTTGGAATCGTCCTAGAATAGTTGGGTCTTTATGGTTGGTTTTTGGTTGTTTGGGCTGCGTGATTGGGAAATGCCCGATAATGGTCGTGGGCATCGTAGTTTAGGTGCTGCGGATGTAGCGAAGGCTGCTTTGCTGGCTGTGCTGTTGTTGACGCCGGTTCTTGTGGGTGTCTCGATGCTTGGTGTGTCGGTTGCTCAGCCGAAGTATTCTGCTTGGCTGAAGCTTGTCACTGACTCTTGGGAAGGAACACCTGACACTACGTTACCAGGCGATACGCCCGTTATGCCTGCGGGTGTCGGTTTTGCTGACAGGTATAATGTGACGAATGCGTGTGTCGAGGTTTATCGGTTGAAGAGTTTTGGTGGGCATGACTTTGCCGG
>JAUQPZ010000037.1 GCA_030550155.1 Thermoproteota archaeon | reverse complement strand
AGACCTAGTCGAGAGGCTTAGGGAGAGGGGTGTTAGACCCGAGGCCGTGGAGGCCCAGCCCATAGTAGACCTGACCGACGCCTTTAGGGAGAGTGGGAGCCGTGTGATACGTCGCAAGATCAGTGAGGGCGGCGTTGTTCTGGGGGTTAGGCTCCCAGGCTTTGCAGGCCTCCTGCGCGGCGAGGGTGATGTGAGACTGGGGAGGGAGCTCTCCGAGTACGCGAAGGCTTGGGGCGGCGTCGAGGGTATCTTCCACTCCGACGAGCTTCCAGGCTACGGCATAGGCGAGGACGAGGTGGGGGAGACGCGGAGACTGCTGGGGGCTGGAGACTCGGATGCCTTCGTACTCGTGGCAGGGCGCGAGGCTAGGGCGAGGGAGGCGTTGGAGGCTGTGAGGATGAGGGCCGCACAGGCATGTACACATATACCTGATGAGACGCGCGCAGCCCTCCCAGACGGCACAACAGTCTACATGCGGCCCCGCCCAGGCTCAGCGCGAATGTATCCCGAGACCGATATACCGCCCTTCAGAGTCTCACCAGAACTCCTAGCCGAGATCGAGAGAAATCTCCCCCCACCCCTCGAGAAGGTTGCGGAGGAGCTTGTCAAGCGGTTCAGGCTCAGCAACCAGCTTGCCTGGGAGCTCATAGACACGGAGATGGTTGAGGAGTTCGAGAGGGTTGTAGGACTTGGCGTGGCGCCCAGCGTCGTCGCAAGCCTCCTAACTGAGGGGTTGAAGCAGCTCAAGAGAGAGGGCCACAAAATCGAGAACATCTCGCCAAACCACATCTACGACTACTTCAGGCTCGTCAGCCTCGGCGTAACTGCAAAAGAGTCAGCACTCCAAGTCCTAGCAGAGATAGCCAGGGACCCATCCCTCACAGCCGAGCAGGCGGTGGACAGGCTCGGGCTCAGGGCTCCACCCATAGAGGAGGTGAACAGCTTCATCGAGGAGCTGGTCTCGAGCGTCCCACCCGGCGAGAGGAAGTCGGCGACAGGCCGGCTGATGGGAGAGCTGATGAGGAGGTATAGGGGGAGGGTGGACGGTGGCCTACTCAACAAACTCCTAATGGAGAGGCTCCGGGCCCAGTAGTTCTCTACGCCTCCTCGACTCCGGCCTCTGTCTTGGTGAGCCTGAGGGTGGTGTAGGCTGCTAGGAGGGCTGTGGGCGCCGCCAGCTCTGTTGGAAGAGTCATCGCGGGTGCCAAGTCTATCACGAGGTCTGCGACCCTGTAGATTCCCTTCGGAATCCCCTCCCTCGAGCCGAAGAGAAAGTTAATGCGCTTGGCGGAGCTGTAGAGCTCCGCGAGCCGCTCAGAGGCCCTTGAGAGCTCCACGCCCTCCGGCTCGAAGACTATTATCGGCTCACCCCTCCTCGCCCTGACGAGCTGGTAGAGGTCTTGGACGGTTACGCTGACCCTTCTGGTCTTACGCGCATAGGCCCTGAGCTGGACCTCAAACCTGCTCTCAAGCCCCTCAAAGACACCTAGAAGGAACTCTGCGAGAGAACGCGCATCAACCGGCTCCGAGGGAGCGACCACGAGCTCACCCACCTCGAAGGCCTGGACAGCCCTCCCAATCCTCGCACCTATCTCTCTACAAGACTTCGGCGGTCCAACATACGGCATCTGGACCACACTAATCTTGTTGAAGAACCAGCGGGCCTCCTTCTTCCCCGGCCCCATCTTCACCCACTCCCGCCCACCATCATAGACCGAGAGATACGCCACATCGTCAATAATCTCGACGCGGATAACTATGTCAGGGTGGTCCAAATCGACCGGTGCAGAGTATTCGCGCTGTATCGCCGCGCCTACAGCGACGTTCACGTCTAGGCTTGTGAAGCTGTGGCGCCCCCTCCTCACAGTCCTCACGGCGAAGGACTTCTCAGGGCCAAGCAGGCCTCCGGCCGCCTTCACAGCAGCGTCAGACATCTTCTCAAGGCGCGCCTCTGCGACCGCCTTGACACGGTAGACGCTCTCCGCCTCAAGAATCTCTGAAGATATCCTCGAGTATAGGCCGTCGGGGTCGCTGCACCGCACCACTCCTACGAGCCCCTCATAGCCTCCTGGCTTGACCACGACCTCAGCATCTGGGTCCAGCTCGGCGACCCGGGCCGCGCAAATCTCTTCAAGACCGAGAGGAGTCTTCACGAGAATCTCCAAAACCTATCCAATAGCCGAACGTATTCCCCCCTCCAATAAACATTCTTCTCAAGAAAAGACTCGCAGAGATGAAACGAGTAAACTTAGCCCCCAGGCAGGAGGAAGTGGACTTGCGTTTTTGCTAATAGGTCTTCGAACAGTTCTACACTCGCTCTTTTACTATCCCACCCATCTGTCCTCACCGCCCCGACTCAAAAAGACATGAAGCCTCGCCACTAGATAGGGTGTCAGTATTTTTGTCAGGGACGCTCCCTGGGCCTAGTTTTGAGGTATTGATTGACTTGTTAGCCAAAAACCCTCCTAAGAGTTTTTCTTGCTGCTTCTTCTTGCTTCCACCACCTTACTCCTTATTCTGGAGAAATAATCTTTGTTCCTCTGTATAAGTTCCTCATAGTAGTTCGCTAAGAGTTCTGCTAGAGAGGGTTCAAGAGACGTTATTGCAGATATCATTACGGGATAGGTCCTTAAGCGATAATCCTTCTCCGTTAACTCATTCTCTACGCATCTCTCCATCTCCCGCGCTAACGCAGACCTCACCTCTCTTAATGTGTTGCTGGAGACTTCAGGCATCTTTCTTTTCGTTTCTCTACTGTTAGATTTCTGGAGAAAGAAGATGAAATCGAAGGGGAGGGCGTTAACTTGCATTGCGTGGAATGTTGTTTCATACCCTTTAAGATACGGTTGGTATGATACCCCTATGTAATTAAATCCGCTGATCTTTAACGCTGAAAGGAAGGCAGCAACTACTCTGAGGTCTTTGCTATTAAAGGTGGATATGAATAGCCCGTCTTCTTTGAGCACTCTGTGACACTCCATGAAAACCATCTCGAGTCCTTTCCCGTAATCTTCAAGCGTGAACCCTCGAGTCCTGTTAATCACTATCTCTCTATCTTTTGGTGAGAGCTCTGAGTCCCACCAAAGGAAATAATCTGATAGCTCGGCGTAGTTTACGTTACCTCCATATGGAGGGTCCGTTATTACTGCATCAATCCCGCCATCAGGTATGGGTAGCTCCCTAGCATCGGTATTGAGTATCATGTATGTGGCCTCCCCATTTCTCAGCTCTTCGAAAGACTCGCCCTCAACAGCATAACCGTTGATGTGCTTGTTGGTGTATTCTTTTCCACGAATTATCGCATCCGCTCTCCTCAAGAATTGATGCCACACATTTATCTCCAGATATTTGGGGTATATCCAATAGGCATGCATCGCCCAGCCCTCTATAATCTCCCCTCTTCTGTGGCTCATCTTCGAAGCCCATTTTAGAGTGCTGCTCAACGTAAATGAGAGGAAACTCTTGACGCTCTCGGATGTTTCACAGCATTTTATCGCCTCCCTCAGATACTGAACGGCTACCAAGTTTCTAGTGGTGAAAAGCTCGTCAAAATACTGGTAACCGTTTCCTAACAGGTCGCTGGTCTTATCTCCGGCCGGTATCTTCACTCTGCGAGTCAAGTCCATTTTTGGTGAGGTGGGCAGGTCACCGGGCTCTGGCCTTTTTCTGCCTCTATGTCCTTCAGGGCATTTAAACTGGACGGTGAGGGCCTCGTTAGATTCCCGGTCATATTCGGCCCACTCCGCCACCCCGCAACGATTGCAGATGGGGCATCTAACAGCGTAGAGTTTATCTAACGTTTCACCGACTTTTTTCTTTATCGACTCAAGAGCACTAATGAATTCGGCGACATCCAGGGTAGCCACCTCGTGGCGCATTATTTTTGCCGCAAGCGGGTTCAAATCCACGGCTATTACTTTTCTTCGGGCGATTAGGCCTTCGACTAACGTCACACCGCCGCCCGCGAAGGGGTCCAAGATTATATCGCCCTCGCTTGTAAACCTCTCGATCAATGTTTTGAAGACTTTCCAGGGTCTTCTGGCCCAGAACTTATGCATCATGTATACAGGCGTGTGTGTTGAGGCCGTTATAGGCTCAAGATTCTCTATCTCTTCTTTGATGCCTTTGTTCTCATGACGGGTTGGCGGTCTTATCGGTGTCAAGTCTTCATCTTCAAATCTCAGTTTAACAGTTTTGCGACATATACTTTCAGCGCTGATTACGACTTAATCTCGCGATTCGGTGAGGGATGAAGAGTCTAGTGCTAGAGGTTCTGTCTCTCAACATTCTCGAGGAGCAGTTCAGCGCCCCTTCTCACAGCCTTGTCGTCGAGCCTGGTTGGGCCATAGAAGCGTAATCTATGATTGACTGCGGCGAGTGCGAGGGCTATAGCGTAGGCCCTATCTCCGGTCTCTAGAAGGCCGACCAAGTAGGCTCCACCTACGACGTCGCCCGCGCCCACCGTGTCTACGACCTCATCAGCCCTAGCCATGCCTCTCAGAACTACTCCACCACTACAGACCCAGAGGCCATGTGTGATAGACGAGACTAGGACGTCGCATCCCAGCGCCTCCGAGATTTTTACTGCGGCCTCCCGCGGACTTGAATAGCCGAAGACGCTATACTCCTCTTCGGAGAGCCTGAGCAGGCTGAGGCCTCTTAGCGTGTCGAGGCTTATCGGCTTCAGCTTGACCTGGTTATCTGGGCCCAGAGACCTCATCAAGCCCTGAGGGTCGAGGGCGACGACCCTGAACATCTTCACGGCCTTTGCGATGAGCTCTGCTGAGATCTCGCCTATGACCGGCCCGAGATAGAGTGCTTCTGCGTCAATCTCCATCTGCTCTTGGGAGATGTCGCCGCATCTTGCAGGAACCCACATCCTCCTCTCCACATCAAGCCTCTCAATCCTGAAGCGCGTGGTCTGGTAACCCTCCAAGACCCTGATATGCTTGGTCTCGACGCCAAGCCTCCTAAGCTCCTCGAGCAGCCAGACACCGTCGGGCCCAACGTTGGAGACGGCTAAAGCCGTGTGGCCTAGCGAGGCGATGGTTAGACCCGTGTAGGTCGGCACGCCGCCTGGTGAGACCCTCCTACCCAGACGCGAGACAACCTCGTCGATAACCACGTGGCCTACGACTCCTACCCTCATCATCCAGGTTACACGGGATATGAGGCCTGCTCAGCACAATAAATCTATGGTGCAGATGGGTTGCCAGCACCCGACTTTCGCGCCCGCTCCCGCAAAGCACTACTCGCCGAGCGGGTGGGGCTTAACTTCCGGGTTCGGAATGGGACCGGGTGTTTCCCCCACCCTATGACCGGCAACCCACCAGTGGATAGAACATTTAGGCCACTAAATAAACGTCGCTTCTGGGTGTGGTTGGGGGGCTTGACTGGTGAGGTGCTTGGCAGCTTCAGGTTTGAGGAGGCTGTGGCTCTTCGGAGGCTGAACAGGTTTGTCGTGGAGGCGGAGGCTGGGGGCTGCGTTTTGCTGCTCCACATAAGAAATACTGGGAGGCTGCTGGACCTTGTTTATCCTGGTGCCAGGCTCTTCTTCGAGCCGCGGAGTGGAGGTAGGACTCGGGGCGTTATCATAGGCGTCGCGGTTGATGATGAGCGGGCCGCGCTGATAGACCCTCTGACTCAGGTGCGGATGTTTGAGGAGGCTTGGCGGAGAGGCCTGGTTGGCTGGCTGAAGGGGTGGAGAGTGGCGGGGCGCGAGCCGCTGTATCGGGGCTCTAGGATAGATTATCTGCTCGAGGGGCCCGGGGGCGAGAGGGGCTTGATGGAGGCTAAGTCCGCCGTCTATCTCTCTGAGAGAGGCGAATGCATGTATCCTGACACGGTCTCGGAAAGGGGGAGGAGGCACGTTGACGCGTTGGCCGCGGCGAGGAGGGAGGGGCTGAGGGCCGTCATCACATTCATCTCCGCCCACCCGCTCTGCACGAGCTTCAGGCCCTGCTGCGAGGTGGACCCGGTCCTCTGCGATAAGCTGAGGAGGGCGAGCATGCTGGGTGTGGAGATTTGGGCCGTTAAGATGCATCTAGAGGGTGGGGAAGCCCTGCTGGATACCGCGGAGCTCCCCATAGCCCTCGGTTAAGGCCAGCCACCCGGCCTAGTCCTCGTCCTTCTCCCGCAGCTTCTCCCCGAGATAAGTGTAGACCCCCATCTTCAGGACCTTCAGGCTCAGCATAGCACATTTAAGCCTCACAGGGCTCAGCTCTATCCCAAGCATCTCAATGATCTGTTGCCTATCGATATCCTTAACATCCCCAAGCCTCATCCCCCGCACCCTCTCGGTAAGCATGGAGGCCGAGGCTTGGCTGATCGCGCACCCCTTCCCCCTGAACCTGATGTCCTTTACAACGCCGTCAACCACCTTGATTTGCATCTCGACAACGTCGCCGCATAGCGGGTTGGAGTCTTTCACCCTGATATCCGCATTCTCGAGCTCTCCATAGTTACGCGGATTCCGGTAGTGGTCGAGGATGTTTTCAAGCGCCGGTGAAGCCATCTAAAACAATTTAGGGAGAGGCTTCATAATAACTTTTCAATAATCACTGCAGAGCCGAGTAGCTCATAGCGGCCTCGCAGTTATAGGTCTGAGAACTATTTTGCAGTTTTCGTTGCCGTTGTTTATGCACTCCACCTCCTGTGATTCGTAGCTCGCGTCCTCGAAGACCTCTACAACGCCCTCAATCATCCCCCTAACCCAGTTACAGGTCGGCGGGAACCTGATATCCTTAACGAGAATGCACTCCAGATTCTCGACAAGGATAGCGGTGACGGTCTTATCGCTCCGATTCAAGCTCACAGACTTCACGTAGCCGAGCGCGTGGAAGAAGATCTCAGCAGCTCTATACTGCTTATTCAAGTCTCTGATATTCAGCACATCTCGATAATACCGCGCACCCGTCCTTCCGATGCTCTTCCCCGTATGATATAGGAAGACCGCCCCCACCTGCCCAAACGTCGAGTAGAGCCCCTTGAGAAAACCGTTAAGGGCCGGAGCCCCAAATATTATCGCGCGGTTTCCCAGAAATCCCTTAAAGTCGAAGTAGCTGTCGCTCACAAGTCCCTCTATGGGGGAGCTGATTATCCGCGCCGAGCGTGCCGCGCCCGAGGACTCAAGACGCGACACGAGCTCCTCCACAGTCCTCTCACCCGCCCCGCTAACATCTAAAAACATGAAGAGGAGATACTCTCCGGGTTCCGCCAAGTTGGGTATGGTCTCGAGAGAGAGGAGTGTTAGGCCCTTCCCTCGGAGCGCCTGAAGAGTCTGGGAGAGAGCGGTGAGTGGGTCCGAGATTCTCGCGCCTACGCCGATGACCTTCTTGCCTGGAAAGTAGTTAATCGCCATGATGTCGCGGAAAAGCGGGCCACCAGACATGCCAGCTTACTATTTCACATTGCATATAAGATTTACCCCATGTTCGGCCGCGCGGACGCTCCGGCCTAACCTTCTTCTAGGACCGAGACATCCAGAGTCAAGTTCATCTCCCTGCAGAGCCTGTAGATCTTTTTCTGACACTTCCTGACATACACCTTCATGTACTCGGCCGGTATCTCGATTCTGAGCTGGTCTCCCCTCACCCTAACCCTGTGGCCTCTTATGAATTTGCCGAGAATCGTCGACACGATGTCGGTGACCTTGTTGTTGGCCTCTACCTCGACGCGCCCTCCATCCTCACCGGCGGGCACTATGAATGTTCTCTCTCCGAACACGTATAGCTCATACTCCACGTTTCCGGTCAAGAAGTCCTTTACGAGGACGGTTGGCCTAGCTAAGTCTGCCTTCCTGAGGCCTCGTGGAACCTTGACGACAACCTCGAGGGTGTATATCTTTGAGACCTCTCCCTTGTCCATGAATATCACCGTGTCTATTACCGAGGGGATGACGCCGATGTCGAGCCTCTGAGCCACGCGCTGAATCGCGTCGATGGGCGTGGTCGCATGGATAACCCCCACCATGCCTATTCCAGCAAGCCGCAGGTCGATGAAGATCTTGAAGTCGTCCGTGTCCCTCATCTCGTCGAAGACCGTGTAATCTGGTCTGCTGAGGAGGAGGACGTCGTATAGCTCTCCCTGAGTGGCGGCTGACTTGGAGTATTGGGTGATGTCGCTTGAGACCTGGAGGTCGCGCGGGCTCTCGATTGTCTTGACAACCATCCCCAGCGACCTGTAATACTCTGCGAGGGCCTGAGCGAATGTAGACTTTCCCATACCAGGCGGCCCCGCCACGAGAATCCCCTCAGCCTTCTCCACCAGCCTATCCCTAAGGCTCGGATGAAGCGTGTAGTCCTCGAGGCTCTTCCTCACTATAGGCCTCACAACAGTAACCTCCAAGCCGTCGCTGAGGGGCGGCCTAGTGATGACGACCCTATAGTCGCGGAGCTGGACGATCATCGTGTCCTTCTTCTCAACCTCTATGAAGGAGCTTTTCCCGAGCGTCGAGTAAACCTCCAGCAATATCTGGGCGACTACGAGCTCAAGCTCCTCCCTGCTTATCGGCCTGTCAGAGAGCTCTTCAAACCTCCAGGCGCCGGGGACACCCTTCTTGACGCGCGGGGGGACCGACTCCTTCAGATGCAGGGACATAACGTTCCCCTGAAAGACCTTGTCGAGGTCTATGATGCTGCTGGGCGCGAGATAGCTGAATCTGATCGAGAGGGCCTCGCAGAGCCTAGCCGTGACGGGGTCGGAGGTCACGACCTCTCCTCCGCTTCTCTGAGCCAGCTCCCTTAACGCAGTCCTCAAATCCACCTCCTCGTCGTCAACATCCACAACCTCTATCGCGGCGCCAGTCCTTTCGCAAGCCATCCTCAAACTCTTAAAGGCATTAACACCCGCCTCATCGCCGCGCCTAAGCTTCTCCTCTAAGCTCTTCAAGATGCCAGAATAGACCAGAATTCTGCCGCCGAAGCCATTCTCCAGAACCCACTTCTCCATAAGCCTAGACGTTATGACTAACTCGTCCGGAATAAGAACCGGCATGCCTAGATACTGCTACCCTCTACTCCCTCTACTACACCTTTCTATTTTAAGTTAGGTGAGGCTGGCAGAGCTCTGCTACGCGTGATAGTGCTTAAAGCCCTGATGCGCGGGGTCTCAAATGGCATATGGGCTGGTTGGCTGAGCTGGGTCTGAGGCCTGTGATCAACGGTGTGGGGACTGTGACTGTTCTCGGCGGCTCCTTGTTCTCGGAGGAGGTTCTTGAGGCGGTGAGGGAGGCTTCGCGGGTCTTTCTAGACATGGAGGAGCTTCACCTGAGGGCTGGGAGATACGTGGCTGAGCTTTTAGGTGTTGAAGACGCGTATGTCACCTCCGGCGCGGGAGCAGGCATCGTGCTCGCGGTCGCGGCCTGCATGGCTCTGAAGTGTCCAGAGGTTGTTGAGACCCTCCCCAAGACGGGCGGCCGCTCCTTCAAGGTCTTGGCACAGAGAGGGCAGAGAAACATGTATGACTACTTAGTAGGGATAGCGGGTGCGGAACTGGTCGAGGTGGAAGGGAGGCCCGAGAGCCTAGAGAAGGCGATAGACGAGAATGTCTGCGCAGTCATGTACTTCGCCGCAGACATGGCACCCGACATACTCCCCCTCGAAGCAGTGGTCGAGATTGCTCACGGCAGAGGCGTGCCTGTGGTGGTGGATGCCGCGGCCGAGCTTCCTCCCCCCGAGAATCTCGTGAAGTTCTATCGGCTGGGGGCGGACGCCGTGCTCTTCAGCGCCGGCAAGGACATGGGCGCGCCGAACGATACGGGGTTGATCGTGGGTAGGAGGAGGCTGGTTGAGCTTTGCAGGAGACTCGGCCCCCACAGCTACGAGAAGAGAGGCGGCCGAGTGAGGGTCTTCATAGGCAGGCCGATGAAGACGAGCAAGGAGGATATTTTAGCAGTCTTGGCAGCCCTGAGAAGCTACCTCTCCATAGACGAGGAGGCAAGGCTAAGGACTTGGGAGGCCAAAGTAGACTACATGATCTCGGAGCTGAGGGGGGCCGGGCTAGAGAGCGTGGGCAAGATCTATCCGAGGGGATTTGAGCATCCGAGACCCCCCTGCATCCCAAGGGTCGAGGTCAGACTCTCCAGCCCCGAGGAGGCTGAGGAGGTCTTGAAGTCGCTAAGGGAGGGCGACCCCCCGATATACCTCTACTCAATACATGAGAGAATCTACATCAACCCCCAGTGCCTAAGAGACGGAGAAGAGAGAGTCGTGGCCGAGAAATTGGCGGAGAAGCTGCGGCTCAAGCTTAATCACTTACCTAGGTAAGTAGGCTCCTATGCTATTCGACCTAAAGCCCAAGGAAAGCCTAAGGAGGTTGTCGACGGTTTAAATAGTTATGTCGACTTATTGACTCACTACGGGAATTCTAGGTGCGTGGACCGTTTAGGGCATGAATATGCCCTGAAAGAGGCTGTCGATAAAGGGGCGGAGATACTTCGCAGAGAGTTGGAAAACTTCTTGATGAAACGCAGAAGAGACATTTACATTAAAGCGATGAGGATTGCTTCGCACGGTGCGAGGTGGCCTGATATTAAAAATGAATTGGATATTAATGATAAAGCTCTTAGCGGTGTGCTGAAGGCGTTATCTGACGCGTTTATTGTTGAGAAGAGAGACGGATTATAACGACCTTCTGCTCGGTCATAACATCACCAGTCCGTAGATGTTATAAGGCCTATATCTGCAGGACGGCCATAGTAATTTTGATAGAAGCATTCGTGGTCGCATTAACCATCCAAAAACACTCTGAGCAGTTTCCTCTAACAAAGGCGCGGCAAATAGTCCGTCCCGAGATTGTCACATACCGTCCACATT
>JAUQPZ010000012.1 GCA_030550155.1 Thermoproteota archaeon | reverse complement strand
ATTATCGTGGCGAGAGACGTCCTAAGGGAAGTAGGAGGCATTTTATAGAAAAGCGCGGGAAAACAAATTTTATATATTTCGGCGCTTAATAACTTTCGGCATGAGACGGCTCCCTAAGGGCTCTTCTGAGCCATTAATTCTGAATGCGTTGCTCAACGGAACAAAGTCTATTGTCGAGCTTGAACGTGTAACAAGACTAAAGAAGCCAACTCTCTACCTCTCGCTGAACAAGATGGCGAAAAAGGGTCTTATCAAGCCTTTGGGTACTAGGAGGAGGAGAAGGTGGGCTTTAACGGCCAAGGGACGGGTAAAAATAAGCAAGAGGGTCAAGGCTGAGAAAATTCTGAAGCAGATTGCTAAGCCTTTGAAGAGGGTTGTCTCGCTGGGCCTATCTTTGAGAGAGATCGAGAGGGCAGTATTACGTAGTTAAAATTTTTATGACTATTGCCGAAATGTCTCCAAGTAGATAGTTTAGCACTAAGCCTCCTGATATAAACACGAGTAGAGGTATAGATGGAGTTGCCCAGCCGCCCGCCCGGATAGGTCTCCAGAAATCCTCTATTCCCGGGGAGAACTTGAATCTCTTCCCATCCTGGTCCTCCTCCATCGATGCCCAGAACCTGCGCCTCTTGGTATCGCTTATAGGTGTCCCCAGAAACAAGGCTAATAGCTTACGGTATGCCTTCTCCTTCTTGAAATCTCTGAATAAGTTTTCCCCTCGAACCATTAGTCTATAGATATTGATCAACGACATAGCGGCGGGTATTGAGAGGGCAAGTATCAATCCGTTGAGTAGCACTGTGATTGGTGTGAAGGGGTGGTACCTCATCCCAGCCATGGTTAAAGGAGCGGACAGGCTTATTACGATCAACCCCTTTGCGTCAGCACCTCCATATAGACCCAGAAAATAGAAGAGAACAGATATTGAGGCTGTAATGACGATTGAAGCGAGCGTTTGGATAGGGTCTAGCACGGAGATAACTACCAGAAAGGCCGTGATCGGCGTTGTGATGGATGCGCAAGTGAGCCAGAGCCAGTCGTCAACCAACCTCATCTTTAGGTCTTGGTAAGAGGCATAGAAGAGGGTGACAAACAAGATGGCTGTGTTGAAGACTTGAAGATAGTTACTGGCTTCTAAGGCCAAATCCCCAGTGTTTGGATCGCGAGCGCAACCCGTGAGACAGCTAGCACCATGACAGCGTCCCTCATACCGGCCTCGATTCTCCTATGAGTCTCAACGGCGTCATTGAAGGCCTTTACCATCTTCTCTTCAAGCGTGCTAAGGACTTTCTCGCGAGGCCAGTGCTCCCTTTGAAGATTTTGAATCCATTCGAGGTAGCTGGTTGTCACTCCCCCGGCATTGGCTAAAATGTCGGGTACTATGAAGACTCCTTTCTCCTGCAACACCTTGTTTCCCTCAATAGTGGTGGGCCCGTTTGCCCCCTCGGCGACAATTTTAGCCCTCACCCTCTCTGCCACCTCCTTGTTTATTACCCCCTCCAAGGCTGCAGGTATCAAAACGTCCACTTCGAGACCGAGTAGCTCATCTCCATCTATCGGCGTTGAGTCTTGAAAGCCCCGCACTTCTCCGGTGGCCTTCTTATGCTCTATCAGCTTCTCCACGTTTAAGCCCTCCTTCCGATATATGGCTCCTTTAGAGTCGCTGACGGCTACTACTTTGGCTCCAAAGCTCGAGAGGTGTAGAGCAGCGTGTCTTCCCACGTTTCCGAATCCCTGAATCGCTACCCGGGCCCCTTTGAGCGGTATCCCTAAAAGCTTACAGGCCTCTCTCACGGTTATGAATGTACCGTACCCTGTAGCCTCCTCGCGGCCTTCGCAACCCCCCAAGTAAACGGGTTTGCCGGTAACAACCTCTGGGACCTGCCTACCAACCAGTTGACTATAAGTATCCATGATCCATGCCATCACCCTTGCGTCTGTGTAGACATCTGGCGCCGGTATGTCGACATATGGGCCTATAACACTGCTAATCATGTACGTGTATCTTCGTGTTATCCTCTCGAGATCCTCTAGTGAGAGCTTTCTCGGGTCGCAGGCCACTCCTCCCTTAGCCCCGCCAAAAGGTAGAGAGAGTGCCGCACACTTGTATGTCATGAGCATCGCGAGTGCCGTGACTTCGTCAAGGTCAACGGTTGGGTAGTACCTGATGCCGCCCTTATATGGTCCAAGCGCATCAGAGTGTTGCACCCTGTAGCCGATGAAGTTTTTCAGGCTTCCATCCCTTGCCCTCAAGGGTATTGAGACTATTATGATGCGTTTGGGTCTCTTTAAAAACTCGTAAATCTCAACCGGGATATTGGCAAGTTCACAAGCATTTTTTACATTGCCGAGTACGTTTTCTAGGAAAACTGTGCCAATTGAAGTATCGTTCATCACAGCTCACACACTTTCTGTTTTTAAGACCATTTATTAGTTGTTACCTAGTATATGTGTGCTTTTTTAAAACCCTAGATGGCGATAGGTCCGTAAACCCGTCAAGAGTTTTCGGGCCCCTCAGCAGGGCCTCCGTGGCCAGGTACCCCAGAGCGGGGCCCCTCATCAGCCCATAGCCTCCCAGACCATCTACGA
Source organism: Thermoproteota archaeon (assembly GCA_030550155.1). Classification (GTDB taxonomy): domain Archaea; phylum Thermoproteota; class Nitrososphaeria_A; order Caldarchaeales; family Calditenuaceae; genus HRBIN02. The sequence goes on along the minus strand of JAUQPZ010000012.1, from coordinate 39,981 downwards.
TAACCGCGTTATCTAAGCCTGGTATCCGGCCGACTACCGGTAGGCCGTCGCTTGTAAAGCTGCAGGGGCCGCGCATGTGCTCTACGAGTCTAGGCTCCGTTTCCGTCCTCAGTCTTTTGAGCAGAAGTTTGAGAGACATTTTCAGGGATTTTAGGGGAGGTGGGGCGCTTGATAGGTCGGGCTTATCTGTGAACTCGGCGTCATATCTGCCCCCCACGAGGGTGTTTTGCCAAGGGCGCCAGTAGGTATGGAGGTACTCGTCGGAGAAGCTGGGTATGTTTAGAGACTTGCCAATGTCGAGCCTATAGGCGAAGCATGTGAGAAGGAATGTCTCAAGCTCAATGTTACATGAGTTTAACAACTCTCTATTCCATGAGCCCATCGCCAACACAAAGTAGTTCGCAGCGACTGTCGAGGAATCAGAGAGCTTAACGCTTCTCAACTCATCCCCCTCCCTCAATAATCTTCTCGCCCCAACACCCTCATAGATCCTCACACCCCGGCCGATCAACGCCTCCCTCAAATCCCTTCCCAGAATCGTAGGCTCAACCGAGAGGTCTTGCTCAGTATAGATACCCTTGAGGCTTGAGTCAAGGATGAACTCAGGCCACTTCTCCATTATCTCTCTGTGGTCGAGGACATCGTATCTGATCTCGCATTTGGTTAGCGCCTCCAGGCTCTCCCGCAAAGCCCCCTCCCTCCCTATCTGGAGAAACCCGGTCTCGATCCATGAGTTCTTGGAATACCTTTTGACTAGCTCTATGCTTTTAGCAACGAGCATAGCGTCTCTGGGGGTATCGAGCTGGACTGTGAAGACGCCAGCCGCCCTAGCCGATGCTCCCCCGAATACCCCCCTCTCATCGATTAGTATGACGTCTGCGCCTAGCTCCGCCGCCCTCAGAGCCGCAAAACACCCTACTATTCCTTCTCCGAGGACAGCTAGGTCATACAATCGCCTCGCCAATGGCTTCAGGGGCTCGGCGATTAAAATATGTCTCTGGACCTAGACTTATTGAGTGGTGTGGAGCTGTAGTGTAAAATGGCTAGGGAGGTTCAGATAGGGGGCAAGAATTTTCTCTTATTGGCTTGGGAGGATATTATGGAGCAGGTTGAGGGGCTGGCTTCCAAGATAGAAAGTGACTATAAGGCTGATACCATAGTGGGCATTCTAAGGGGAGGGCTCTTTGTGGCCAATCTGCTCTCAGATATCTTGGGAATTGACGAGGTGTACCCCCTGGGCTTAAAGAGTTATAGAGGGATAGGTGATAGGGGCGAGGTCCGGATATACCATTGGCCGGAGCTGCCCGCGCTCGATAACCACAACGTGTTACTTGTGGATGACGTGTCTGATGAGGGTAAAACTCTCTGGACAGCCATGAACAAGATAATCTTGCCGTTAAGGCCCCGTGAAGCGAGGGCCGCGGTGCTACATATCAAGCCATGGACAACATTCCTGCCGCACTACTACGTTGTCAGGACAAGTAGCTGGATATTGTATCCTTGGAGCAGGTATGAAAGTTGGAGGGAACTTTCAAAAGATTGGGCAGAGATGGCGACAGGTGAGAGCGAGGCCGAAAGACTAATCTCTCTACTCGGAATCTCGAGAGAGCGAGCTAAGAGGGACCTCCGAGAGTCGGAGAAGATTTAGCGGGAAATAAAGCCGTCATTAAGTAAATATTCTCCAAATAGCCAATTGAATCCAGAATTGCAGAAGGTCTACATTGAAACCTATGGCTGCGCGTCAAACATTCAAGACACTCAGATAATGAAGGGCCTGCTCCTTAGGGCAGGATACGACATTGCTCGGGATCCGAAGGAAGCCGACTTAAACGTGATAAATACGTGCATAGTTAAGACACCGACGGAGCAGAGGATAATTCACAGGATTAGAAAGCTACAGTCGCTGGGGAAACCGCTCGTTGTTGCAGGGTGTATGGCTAAGGCTGAGCCAGAGGTGGTTGAGAGGCTCGCCCCAAGGGCTTCGCTCGTGTCTCCTCGCTCAATCACGAGAATCGCCGATGCTGTGAATACCGCTCTTAAAGGGGGACGTAGTGTTTTTCTCTCTGATGACAGAGCAGAGAAGCCGGTTCTCCCCCACGTGAGACTGAATAATGTAGTCGATATTGTGGAGATTAGCTCCGGGTGCCTCTCGAGTTGCACTTTTTGCCAGACCAAGCTTGCGCGAGGAGAATTATTGAGCTATAGGCCAGACCACATCAGAGAAGCAGTTGCCTCGGGCTTGAGAGAAGGCTGCAAGGAGTTCTGGCTGACCTCTCAGGACTGCTCCGCGTATGGAAGAGATTTAGGGTTAGACATCTCACTACTCCTCAAATCGATATTAGACCGCCTGCCCGGAAAATACTTTATACGTGTTGGAATGATGAACCCGTTACATTTCAAAAAAATCGAGCTCTTAAGGCTGGCTAAAGTCTATCTCGACCACAGGGTCTTCAAGTTCCTCCATCTCTGCGTCCAGAGTGGAAGCGACAAGGTGCTTAGAGACATGAGGAGAGGGTATACAGTCTCTGACTTTGAAAATTTTGTCGAGACTTTTCGGGGAGTTAATCCTCGCCTGACACTCATGACCGACATAATAGTTGGGTATCCCACGGAGGATGTAGAAGACTTCGAAGAGACGTTGAGGCTTGTCGAGAGAGTTAGGCCAGATTTCGTAAACATCTCGCGCTTCTATCCGAGGCCTAAAACCCCCGCCGCGCGCCTCAAGACGCTTCCCAGCAGGGAAGTGAATAGGCGCAGCAAAATACTCACCGAGCTATGCAACGAGGTCTCGTATTTACGGAATGAGGAGTGGCTTGGGTGGGTGGGAGAGGTCTTGGTGGATGAAGTTGGGGAGGGTGGTGAGGCTATTGGTAGGAACTTTGCCTACAGACCTATCGCGTTGCCGGGGACAGATGGGAGAAGGCTTCTTGGGAGATTTGTGGAGGTAGAGATTACTGAGGCCCGGAGACACTGTATAGTGGGAAGAATAAGGGAGGTCCTAAGCTAGCCTATATAACTTAGATTGTCTGTGTCGAACTTCTTCACGATGAATGGCTCACGCGCCCTGCCCAGGTTTAAGCCATGAACCATCTCCCTACCCAGCAGAGGGTCATCACTCGCAATTCTCACGGCTATGTGTGTCGAGTCGAAATACTCGCCAACAATAGTTCTGACAAGTCTTCGCACTTCGCGCTCATCAAGTATTCCAAGACTATGGAGGTATTCGTGGAGAAGTATCACGAATATGTAAGAATTCAGCTCAGCTCTACTCCTACCATGAATCCACTGCTCCAGATGCCTTCTATTCAGCACGATTGAATTCGAGCCAACTTCGTGGAAGGCAAGAATTCCAGGAGGCGCGTCTGCAATAACCAACATGAGTCCCGCCCTCCTGATTCCGATCTTCTCCTCGACAATTCTCTTAACTATCCTGAAGATTGACTCGAAGTCAGGTGCGCCTTCAACCTCCTCTACTACTTTTGTCAATCCATAGACCATTTACTCTGCGAGTATAAAGTGATTTCTAGGCTACAACTGCAGTGAGCGCCGAGTTTGCCTTTGATTATGCGCGCTCTATGCTTATATAATGGGTATTGGAGAACGCATGATAGTGTGGGGCTATGTCTGGCTCGAGCTGGGAGGAGAAGCGGCAGAGAATAGTTCAGATCTTGGAGATTGTCGCGAACGACATGACTATGCCCCGAAATGTGAGGAGGACTGTTAAGGAGGTTTCTCAAGAGCTCTTTAACGAGAAGTACTCGCCCGCAGTTAGGGCAGCTAACGCTATCGAGAAGATAGAGGAGATTATCTCGGACAGCAATATTCCCAGCTTTGCGAGAACTCAGCTCTGGCTCGCAATCTCTCTCTTAGAAACTATTAAGTCTGGCCAGCTTTAGACCCTCCACCCAACAGAGCGGAGAGGAACAGGGGGAGGAGAGATATGAGAGCCATCGTGATTCCCACGTAGATGTAGAGTCTTTCTCCGCTCAGGTATCCCCCCAGAATGAACCCTGCCCCGAGCCCGAGCACTCCGAAGAAAAGTAGAACGAGCGTGGTCATCCAAGCCATATCTATCCCCGTATCCCGTGGAGAGGCTAACTCTTAACCCTACTTCTCCTCTTTCAGATATTCCTCGACGAAAATGACCCGTGAGACACCGTCGATATGCTGAAAGATCTCTCTCGAGATTGTCTGCTTTAGTAGCTGGATGCCGGATGCGGTGTAGGTCTCTTTAGCCAGCTTTATGATTACCTCCGGCTTCCTCAGGTCTACCTGCGTGTTCTCTGCTGTTGCCTCAGGTATCAGTGACCCTATTACGCCGAGTATCTTATCTTTGTCCTCAACCAGTATCTTTCTTACCCAGAACTGAGACACGAGGGTCTTACCCGCGAGCCTGTGGTTAAAATCGACCTGCACGCGCCCCGACTCTATACTTCTAATATACCCCTCCTTGCCATCAACTATCACACGCATCCCCACACTCAGGGGCTGCTCAACATCCTTGAACCTCCTCAAAGGTATGATCCTTACCTTCGAGGGGTCTCTCTCGCCAAAAGCTCTCTCTGGAGGGAGCTCGACGGTCTTCTGCTCGGAGACTCTCATGTTAATTAGCTCATCTTCTATGGGTTTGAGAAGATAGCCCCTGCCCACTATGGCCAGTCTCGGCTTGAAGACGCCTGTGGTGACGCCTGCCTTTCTCGCCTCCTCCTCGAGCGTCGTGTCTACCAGCTCATTCGTGTCCTTCACCCTGATTACCAGGTCAACCTCGACGAAGCTGCCGGGCTCTACCTTGAGCTCCTGAACCCCCGCACCGGCCTCCGCTTCTCGATCTACCTCTCCAGCCACGCCAAGCATATAAAAATCGTCAAAATTTAAGGTAGTCGTAGAGTTTGAGGCCCCTAATCTGTGCCCTCGGACTCAATAGCTAGCCCGGCTGCTGCCCGAAGTACGGGAGTATCTTTTCCTTATAGAACTTGATGAAGCTTCGATGGTCTGGGCTAATATCAACGATCTCTATGTGGTTGAAGCCCAGCTCCGCCAGTCTCGAGTATCTCTCTATATGGTCTTCTGGTCTCGATGAGACGATCCAACGTTCTAGGATAATCTCCTCGCTGACCATGTTGCCGTACTCCTCTATCTCTCTGGGGTCTGAGACATTTGCCCTAAAAATTAGTGGGAGTAGGGTCGCTGAGAAGGGGCGGCAGTTTTTCAGAGCTTTCTTCTCGTCTTCGTCATATGAGCATATGACCTCGCACACTAGGTCGCCCTTCGCCGCCGAATGCCCGGCGTCGGCGAGGCCTTTCTTATAACTTGTAATAACGATCTCCTTGATCCAATCGAATCCTAGTCCTGCCAGAGTTATTAGCCCTGCTCCAAGCTTGCCTGCGACATATGCGGTGGACTGGCCGCTCGACGCTATGTATATGGGGATTTCAGACTTACTTAGAGTGTAGAGCTTGGCGCCTCGGAGTCTATAATATTTCCCCCTAAAGCTCACAAATCCTCCCTTCCAGAGAAGCCTGATTACTTGGACAGCCTCTTCCAGCCTCTCCAGCCTCTCCCTAAAACTTGGCCATCCCACCCCCGCCGGAACCTCGTTGAGCGCCTCTCCTGTGCCCAGCCCCAGGATAACTCTTCCGGGGTAGAGGTATCCCATCGTGGCAAATGCCTGAGCCACGATCGCAGGGTTGTATCTTAGGATTGGAGCGGTGACAGCCGTGCCCAGCTTAATCCTCCGGGTTCTCTCAGCGGTAGCAGACAGTAAGGTCCAGGCGAAGCTACAGTTCACACCTCTGTCGAACCACGGGTGAAAATGGTCGCTTATCCAGCCTATGGTGAAGCCCGCCTCCTCGGCCATCACAAGCCCCTCGATAATTCTCTCGGGGCTAAACCACTCTGGAAGCACGTGATACCCGAAGGTAACCATACATTGTTAACCTGTCTCGGAGCCCAATAATGTTTTCCCGAGGCTTGGGGTAGGACGTGGTGAGCTCTAGACGTTGTTGAAAAATTGTTAATATAGGGGACCACATTTTACTTTGAGCCGGCATGTTTTATGGTGCGGCCGCCTTCCTTTCAGAGTCGAAGACAGTTGAGGCTCTCAAGCTGGTGAAGCTGGGACGTGTCTATCAACTGGGAAGGGTTTTGACCCTCGACTCTCCAGTCCACCCGTTCCATGGCCCCCTCTTTTACAACACATACAGGAGGGTCCGAGACGCGCTGAGGATGTGGCGAGGAAACTATGGGGCGATGAATATCCGTATCGAGCTCTCTGACCATACAGGCACGCACATAGATGCCCTGAACCACGTCTCGATAGGAGAACGGCTCTACGGCGACAAGCAGGTCCTAGAAGTTGAATATGAGCACGGGACAAAGGAGCTGGGCGCCGAGAATCTTCCACCCATAGTTACTCGCGGCATACTCGTCGATGTCGCGGCGGCTAAGGGAGTTCCAATTCTTGAAGACGACTATCTGATCACTTTAGAAGATGTGCGCCGCGCCCTCGAAGGAGGCTCGGTGAAGGAGCCCTCAACAGGGGATGCTGTAATCTTTAGGACGGGCTGGGGGTCGCTCTGGGAGAGCGATAAAAAACGCTACACCGGCCCTCCCATGCCCGGGATATCGATTGAGGTCGCGAAGTGGCTCTCGCAGAAGAGAGTCTCCCTGGTTGGGGGCGACACGCCATCGGTGGAGAGAATCATTCCAGAACCTCCGGGCACACCACACGTGGAGCCCGTCCACCAGCACCTCATCGTCGAAAGTGGCATCTTCATCCTGGAGAACCTAAACTTGGAGGAGATCGCGAGGGACAGGGTATACGAATTCCTCTTCATCTGCAACCCCGTCAGGGTCTTAGGGGCAACAGCAGGGCTGGTGAACCCGCTGGCGCTGGCTTAAGCCAGTATTACTCCACGATTAGGCCATTATAAAGATTTAAAAACGGGCTAGCCATTATAGTCACGGTATGGTAAAGCATGTTTTGGTAACATTGACAGACGAGCAATACAGATGCATCAGCCAGCTCAAAGGGAAGATGGGGAATAGCGACGCAGAGGTCCTAAGAAACATTTTCCTAGCTTGGATTAGCGAGAAGACTGGAATGGGTTGCTGGCGCGAAGCTGAGAGCGTGGGGGCGGAGAAAACCAGTTAAATACAGCTTAAAACAGAATCAGAGCGGAGTAGCCCGGTCGTCTAGCGGTCAAACCACCCACTGGCCAGAAATAGTGGGGCCAAGGATGCGGGGCTTTGGATCTCTCCCAGAAAAGAGGAGAAACCCCGTGACGCCGGTTCGAATCCGGCCCGGGCTAAAATTTCTCTCCGTAATCTGTTCCGGATATTTATAGGTGGGGCATTACTTCTGCTATTTCTCGCTTTATGGTGTGGATAGTTTCAGAGGTCGGGGAGCCCCGGGCGGGGTTTGAACCCGCGACCTGCCGCTTACAAGGCGGCCGCTCTGCCGGGCTGAGCTACCGGGGCCTATTGAAGTCTCTCTATGAGGCCACTTTTTAGATTTTTTCGAGCGAGGCTTTGACCGCCTCGGTGAAGGCATGCTCAAGGCTTGCATCAAAGGCCACCAAGTAGACATGCTCCAAGGTGCTTTTCTCTTCAGCTGCTGCGTCGAGTATGGCTTTTATCATCTGCCGCGCTGCATCTTTCGGTGCTAGGCCTCCAACGCCCGTGCCCATGCCCGGATATGCCAGCGTCTTTAACTTGAGCCTTGATGCCTCCTTAAAAGCAGCCTTCGTAGCCTTGTAGACCTTCTCGAGGTCTGTCTCGCCGGCCGGTATCTCCATCGTGGGCGAATGTATGATATACCGCGCCCTGAGCTTCCCTGCCCCTGTGGCAACGGCCTCGCCAATCTTGATGGGGCCCCTGTTCATCGCCTCCTTCTCAATCTCCGCCCCGCCTCTTCGCTTAACCGCGCCCGCCACTCCTCCGCCCATAACGAGCATAGAGTTTGCGGGCACCACAATCGCTTCAGCATCCACCTCAGTTATGTCGCCCCTTGTAACCACAAATCGCAGCCCACGGACTGTGAACTCAGCCATCTCTCATGAAAAAGTTTCTCCTCTGCGGTTATAAGCTTGGCGTCGAGGGATTCTCAGAGGGGGAATGCTTCTGCCATCTTGAGAAGGTGGTTCCACCTGCTCTCGACCCATTGCTTGAATGCTTCCAGTATGTGGGCGTTCTCCGGCTTAAGGAGATGGGCGAATCTATTCTGAAGCTTGAGGTATTCCTCGATGGGGCGCGGCCTCGGTACAGGATAGTTAATCCTGTATCTGCCGTGCTCAACCTCGTAAATGGGGAATATCCTCGTCTCTACGGCCAGTTTAGCTACCTTTATCGTTAGGTGTGAGTCGAAGTACCAGCCTCTGGGGCACGGCGCAACTATGTGTAGAAAAGTTGGCCCTTCCTTGCTCTGCGCCTTCCTAACCTTGTTTGCGAGGTCCTTCCAGAGGTGAGGCGATGCTGTGGCCACGTACGGTGAGCCGTGGGCGACCAGTATCGAGGTTATGTCCTTCTTCATCTCAAGCTTCCCGGTCGGTGTGGTTGTTGTTGTAGCTCCGAGAGGAGTAGCCGCAGACCTCTGAATACCGGTGTTCATATATGCCTCGTTATCATAGCAGATGTAGAGGAGGTTGTGGCCTCTCTCAAACGCACCAGATAGGGCTTGGAAACCGATGTCGAATGTGCCTCCGTCCCCGGCTATCACTATCACTTTTTGGCGCTTACCAAGTCCTTTCTTTTCTAACGCCCTGAGCGCAGCCTCTACCCCAGAAGCCACTGCTGCCGCATTCTCAAAGGCGACGTGAACCCAGGGGACCCTCCAAGACGTGTATGGGTACTGCGAACTAACAACCTCAAGGCAGCCCGTGGGGCTAACAACTATGTATGGAGGCTCAGCTGCCAAGAGGACCTGTCTCACAGCTATAGTTGCTCCGCATCCTTGGCAGGCCGTGTGCCCAGGGCTGAGCCCCTCGCGCCCATAAAGGTCTGTAAGCTTAGAAACCTGCATCATAGCCCATCACCCTGATAACCTAGGAACAGTCTAGAAAGCCTCTTCCCGCCGCCCCTAGCTATCTCCCTTACCTTTTCGAACATCTCCAGTACCATCTTGATTGTGGGCTCCCTCCCCCCGAGCCCATAAACCACGCTTATTAAGTTGACCGAGACGCCAGCCTCATACAGGGATGTGGCAACATTTGAGGCCAGCGGATGAAGTGGCGCGCCCGGAGACATGCTCCTATCCATCACGACTACCGCATCTGCATCCGAGACGGCTTCGACCAGTTCCCGGCTCGGAAAAGGTGAGAAGAGCTTAAGGGATATCAGTGAAAAGTCTCTAAACCTCAAGCTCTTTATAGCATATCTCAAGGTGCCCGTCGTTCCACCCATAATTATCACGGCGATCCGTCCATCTTCGTTGAACTTGTCGATCTTTCTTAGACGGCCTTCCGGGCTGGGATAATGCGCTGCGACCTCATCCAAAACTTCTCCGGCTTTTCTCAAGGTCTTGTCCTGCTCCACCTTAAACTCGAAGTAGTGTGTGGGAAGGGCGAAGGCTCCGAAGGTTGCTGGAGAGTAGTAGTCTAATCGTGGGCGCTCATTTCTGGGAAGATACTCTTTCACAACCGAGTCCTCTAGAACCTCAACCGGCTCGCTGCTGTGAGAGACCGTGAATCCATCAAGATTTACGCCAACAGGCAGCAACACGTCGGGATGCTCGGCCAGTCGGAAAGACTGTATCAAGTAGTGATATACCTCCTGCGGGTTCTCGGCGAATATTTGAATCCAGCCCGCGTCTCTCGACCCCATCACGTCAGAATGGTCTCCGTGAATATTCAGAGGCGCGGAGAGAGCGCGGTTAACAATGGCCATAACTATGGGGCACCTCAGTCCTGAAGCTACGTACAGGATCTCGTGCATAAGGGCTAAACCTTGGCTGGAGGTAGACGTGAAGGCTCTCGCGCCTGCGAGTGAAGCTCCGACACAGGCGCTGAGAGCTGAGTGCTCAGACTCCGTGGCCACGAACTCTGCGTGAAGCTCACCTGAGGCAACGTACTCGCTGAGCCTCTCCACAATGATTGTCTGGGGGGTTATCGGGTAAGCCGATATAAAGTCCACATCTGACTGCTTAACAGCGTAAGCAGCAGCATCGTTCCCGGTCATTAACCGGGCTGTTTTAAGGTTATACACTCTCCATCACCATCTTGATGGCCTTTCTCGGACACTCCTCTGCGCAGATTCCACAGCCCTTACAGTGTTCATAATCTATCTGGACATTTCCCGACTCGTCCATGAATATAGCCGGCTCGGGGCAGAAGATCCAGCATATGAGACAGTTTGTGCACTGGTTTCTCTCAATTATTGGCTTGTTGCTGCGCCAGTTAGCCATGGACCTCTGCGCTGAGTTTCCGGCCTCGAAGACAATCGGAATAAGCATGCTAGGCTGCTGCCTCAACCTCCACCACCCTTGAGGCCGCCCTTCTGACAACCTCCGCGTTGCCCTCGCCGAATCGCCTCCTAACAATCTCCTCAACATTATTGAGAGGGACTAAGTGGAGGACGGAACACAACGCGCCAAGCATCGCTAAGTTAATCGAGCGAGGCCTATTGAGCTCCTCCACTATTTTCCTAGCATCGACGTAAAACCATTTAATATCGCTCCGGGCAAACTCCACAGGCGTCTCAGAGCCAACGACTATCAGCCCCCCACTCCTAATCATCTCGACCAAACGATGGTCTAAAAGCTTCCTCTCAAAGACCACCGCTACGTCGAAGTTCTCTATCGGCGCCCTCAGCATCACAGGCTCGTCAGATATTCTGACGTAAGACCTAACGGGGGCGCCCGACCTCTCAGGACCAAACTCGGGGAAGCTTTGGCTGAACAGCCCACTCTTTAGAGCTGCCTCTGCAAAAATCCTTCCGGCGGTCACAACGCCTTGTCCCCCACGGCCCAGCATCAACAACTCAAAAAGCATGGGTCTTCGCCACTAGTCTATACATTCCACATAATAAATCGTTCAATACCTATTCGGCCTGTGGTTATATCTTTTCATACATTATTAGGAATAATCGACTAATATTACACATGAGGCATGTTGGAGAATGAGCTCTTATGATTTATGCAAATCTATGAATTTATTCACACCAACTATGAGTGGCTAAAAATAATCAATAAAAATGAGCTGGTCTTCGAAGTAATATGAGACGCCTAATAGTCTCCCTCCTTAGCGTATGGCATGCTCCATAGAGCTACAGAGAGGACAACTGCCTTGAACCAGGCGTTGAACATCTTCTCGACCTCTTCCTGTGAGTGCCCCTTCTTAGCCAGGAAAGGCTTGATCGTGGCCGTTATCGGGTATATGAAAGCCACCATGTAGCGGAGAGGGATGTGTTCGACGCTGTTAACCTTATCCGTCCTGTTCTTCTTACTCCTATGATGTCGGAGCCCTATCTCAAACTGGTAGTCCAGCCACTCCCTGTCAAACTTCCTAAAACATAAATCAATTATCCACCGACCAAACCTTCGCCTCACGGCCTCGAGATAGGGTGCTAAGGGGCTGCCGGTGTTCTTGTCTGCGAAATAGTATACGAGGTGTGGATTAGAGCCTACCCAACCATACCATAAGTTCAAGATATCGTCGACCTGCTCTTTTAGCACATCCCCGGCCATTCTAAGATATTTTTCGTCTTCTTCTGAAAACATTACCGTCTTCTTCAGAAGTTTAAAGTCCTCATCTGTGATAGGTGCGCGCGGAACAATTGGTTTACCATAGTCGTATCCAGGGATAACTTCTGCCTGCGCCATCGGAAATCTCTACTTCCTTTTTTGTTATTAAACAGTTGAGTAGATTTTTGGATATTATCTTACCTGAAAGTAACCGGGTCTATTAACAAACTTTAAATATAAACTTCCTAATTAGACATCACCGATTACATCATGGCCAGCGAGGACTGGCTGGGTTTGAATGGCTCTGTCTGGAGAGAGGTGATGTGTAAGTGGAGCGTCGCGATACTGGTCTCCCTTCACGACGGCCCCATGAATTTCTCCAGCCTTGCGAAAAGGCTGGGCGTGTCAAACAAGGTGCTGTCAAAGAAGCTGCGAAGGCTCTCGGGTTTCTCTCTAATCTCAGAGAGTTACGGAGGCAAAGGCTACATGCTCACCGACGTCGGCCTTGAACTCTCACAACTCCTGAAGCCCCTCGTAGCCGAGGGGGTCTCTCCGGCAGTCATTCAGGCCGTTCTGAGATGTAAATGGATGCCTCAAATCTTGAGGGCTCTATGGCTCCGCGATATGTTTGCTAGCGAGCTTGCCGGGAGCTTTGAGGAGATTTCGTGGAAGGTTTTCTCTGAAAGAATGAAGAAGCTTGAAGAGTTCCAGCTCATACATAGGTACGTCATACCCTCTCATCCTGTGCGCGTGAAGTATGGCCTTGAGGCGCGGGGGCGGGTGGTTGTTAGGTGGATGCTGCAGCGGGGGGCTTTGTTGCGGGAGAAATTTTTAGAGCTTCAGAGATCTCAACGACCAGGAGAACTTATTCAAGCCCCGGATAATGTACTCTGATGTGTACTGAGAGCTACACCTCTCTTAATGGCGGCTGAATGCTTAAGAGCTTCAATCTATATAAGCCGCAGATAAGACAGGATGCCTTAGATGAGCGCTCTCGCGTTGCCCAAGCAACCGGAGGTTAACATCGGGACTCTGGGGCACGTGGATAACGGAAAGTCCACTCTGGTCCAAGCCATCAGCGGTGTTTGGACGGGGAGGCATAGCGAAGAGCTGAAAAGGGGCATAACAATCAGGGTTGGATACGCCGACGCTGTGCAGTACAGATGCGGCCTCTGTGAGCCGCCATACAACTTCTACTCAACACCCACCTGCCCCATCCACAAGACTGACAACGAGTTTGTGAGGGCTTTCTCATTCATCGATTGCCCTGGACACCATTCACTCATGATTACGATGTTGAGCGGGGCCGCCCTCTTTGACGGCGCGATACTTGTCTCTGACGCGAGGGTAAGGTTTCCGCAGGCACAGGATAGGGAGCACCTGGAGGCGGCCCTCATAATGGGTGTCTCTAAAATGGTTGTGGCTCAGAACAAGATAGACGTGGTTGACAGGCAGAGGGCTTTAACAAACTACGAGGAGACCAGAACATATCTTGACAAGCTCGGCCTGAGGAATGTGCCTATAATTCCCGTCTCAGCACAGCAGGGAGTCGGGATTGAAGCCCTCCTATACGCCATCCACGAGCACGTCCCGACACCAGTCAAGGATCTGGGAAAACCCTTGCTGATGCCTATTCTCAGGTCGTTTAACGTGAACCTTCCTGGCACTCCCTTAACAATGGCCCGCGGGGGTGTGATAGGCGGCTCTATAGTTCAGGGGAGGCTGAGAGTTGGAGATGAGGTTGAGATCGCGCCCGGGATTCCCGAGAGGGAAGGCGGCTCAGTCTACGAGCCCGTGGTTACCGAGGTTGTGGGCATACATGCTGGCGGCAGAAATGTTGAGGAAGCGTCCAGTGGAGGCCTCATCGGCGTTGAGACAAAGCTCGACCCGGCCCTTACCAAGTCTGACGCGCTAGTCGGCAACATGGTGGGTGAGCCTTCAAGGCTCCCACCCGTCTGGAAGCAGCTTGAGATAGAGTATAAGCTTTTTCAAAAGGTTGTGGGTGTGGAGGGTGATGTCGATGTTCGTCAGATATCGGAGAAGGAGCCCCTCGTCATTAATTCATACACGGCAGTGACCAGCGCCGTGGTCGTTAAGCGGGGGCCGGATAGGTTGCAGCTCCAGTTGTCTAAGCCTCTGTGCGCTTGGCCTAGTGACAGGGTCTCCATCTGTAGGAGGATTGGCACGGGCTGGAGGCTGATAGGCTTCGGAGTCATATTGGGCTGAAGGCGTTGCGCGTGATTCTTGACACGAGTTTCCTGCTCTTTCTTGTTGAGAGTGGTAGAGACGTCATTTCAATAATCGAGGACAAGTTAGGCGAGCCGGTTCACCCGTTAGTCCCAGACCTAGTTTTAGGCGAGCTGAGAAGACTGGCGGGACAGGCTGGAAGGTTGAGCGGAAAGGCAAGAATGGCCCTGGAGATTGCGGCTAAAATGGAGGAGCTCAAGACAGGTGAAACGGGCCAAGTTGACGAGAAGCTAGTAGAGTTATCTCTAAGGCTGGGCAACCCTGTTGTGACCGTGGACTCCGGCCTGGAGAAGCTTCTGAGGAAAATGGGAGTAAAGTGCATATATGTGAATCGGCGGCTTGAGGTTTATGTTTTGACATAACGGTCTTGAGGCCGTGCCCGCACTATGTCAATATTTATTACCTCCTAGCCACACTTTTAAAGAGTCAAGCGTGTATGTTTTACGTCGTCGAGATTGTGGATGTAATAGGCGTTGAGCCCCGCGAGTTTGGGATTCCGCTTAAAGATATCGCACTAAAGAAGCTCTCAAGCCTGTATGAGGGGATAGTTGATGAGCAGCTGGGGTACGTAATCTCCGTCCTAGACGTTGAGGTTGAAGAGATAGGCTTCATGCTACCAAGAGACCCCAACCTTTATCACAGAGTAAGGAGCAAGCTCTTAGTATTCATACCTCGTATTCAGGAAGTCGTGGAGGGCGAGGTTGTGGAGCTCACAGAGTTCGGGGCTTTCGTGAGAATCGGTCCCCTGGATGCGCTTCTTCATGTTTCACAGATTCTCGACGATTTTGTAAACTTCGACAGGAAAAACGCAATTTTCGTAGGGTCTCAGACCGGGTGGAAGCTGGGTGTGGGCGATAAGGTGAGATCGAGGATTGTGGCGGTCTCGCTGGCCAGTGGGAAAGTAGGAATAACTACGAGGCAGCCCTATCTAGGGAACCTTGCATGGATAGAGGAGCAGAAGAGAAGAGAGAGGCCACAGCGCGCCGAGAAGGTGGCTGAGAGGTGAATTAGTTGCCTCGGGAGCGCGCGTGTAGAAACTGCAGAGCAATAGTCACCGGGAACAAGTGTGAGAACTGCGGGTCCACAAACCTAACGGCTTCCTACTCTGGGCTCCTCATACTCATACACCCTGAATCATCAGAGATCGCAAGGCTCCTCGGCATCGAAAAACCCGGAAAATACGCGATCAAGCTTGAATGACGAGATAGTCGTGCCCGATCATATCCGTAAACTTTTGAAGAAGCCATTGGGTCTACTGATCCCCGGCCCCCCGGGGGCGACGAGAAGCGAGGTTGAGAAAATTGTAGGCCGGCGAACAGGCAAGTTGGTGGCTGTAGGTGATGCTGTGGCCAAGGAGCTATTGGCCATCGGTGCGAGGCCAGATGTATGTATCGTGGATGGAAGGATCGAGCGCAGGCCCGTCGAGCGGATTGAGGTTCAGGGCGCAAAAGAGCTTGTTTGCAGGAATAGGCCAGGAACAATAAGCGCGGAAGCATACAGGGCTGTCCGGGACTCTCTATCTATGAATTGTCCGGTGGTCTTACGGGTTGAGGGTGAGGAGGACCTTCTCGGCCTGGTGGTGATGGTTGAGGCCCCGACTGGGACTCTGATGCTTTACGGCCAGCCTCGAGCGGGGGTCGTGGTTGTTCAAATCGATGAGGAAGCCAAGATGCGGGGCAGAAGCCTCATTGAGGCCTCCTCTCAGAGATGAAGGCAGTGTAGCCACACTTTCCGCAGGTCAACCTGTCGTGGTGCCGCGCCATAAAATAGCCCGTCCCACAGATGGGGCAGAAGGACACTCTCCTCTCCACCTTTCCATCTGGTGTCAGCGAGTAGAGCTGCCAGAGACCCCTCTTCTTCTCAGCCATCAGAAGGTTAAACAAGCGCGTCTTAATTTAAGGATGAGCGGCATGCGTAATCCTGTATATAGAGTTCTAAGGGCTGTTTAGGGGTGCGCTAAAAGATGGTGGAGCCGTTCGAGATATTGCTTCAAGTTTTTCTGGGGTTTGGCGTTGGCGTAATAGGCGCCCTTTTAGGCATAGGCGGAGGCTTCATTGTTGTTCCTTTCCTCCTTCTCTATCATGGGTTCTCGCCTGGATGGGCTGCTGGCACAAGCCTTCTCGTCGTACTCATCAACGCTCTATCAGGGTTCATAGCCTTCTTCAGGCAGAAGAGGGTGGACATCAAGATGGCGACAGCCTTCACTATAGGCTCAGTGCCTGGCTCTATAATAGGCTCCGTATCCACGGCTTTTTTAAGTAGTGCTATTTTCAGGATCTTATTCGCTGGGGCGCTTGGTGCCGCGGCAGCATACTTGATTTCCAGACCCGAGGTAGGAGTTGGTGGTGAGGGGGTGGTAAAGGGGGGCCGCACGAGAAAACTTGTGGATAGCGCGGGACGCGAATACAGCTACGTGCTCAATCTCCCCCTTGTCTCGCTCTTTGCAGTTTTGTCAGGCTTCATCGCCGGGTTTTTCGGAGTGGGGGGAGGCATAGTCAATGTTCCTGTAATGGTCATATTCTTAGGGGTGCCGGCACACATCGCAACAGCCACCTCCCACCTTGTCTTGGTGGTAACTTCTGCAACGGGTATAGCAACTCATGCTTCTCTTGGACATGTTGAGCTGCTCACAGGGATGCTAATAGGTGCTGGAGCCTTGTTCGGAGCTCAAGCGGGAGCGAAAATTTCGCAAAAACTGCGCGGCAGAACTATAGAGATTCTCCTCGCACTATTTCTCATAGTAATCGCGCTCAGCCTTATCATACAGTCGCTAACGAGCTAGACGTATTCTCTACCAAGGGCTTCCCGCGCAATTATCAGCCTCATCATATTCTCAGTACCTTCAGCACCAACCACATAGCTAAAAACAGCCAGCCAAGCCCTGAAAATCGGGAGCTCCTTAAAGTAAGACGCTCCACCAAACCACTTCATCACGTCCTCACCTATCTCAAATGCAAGGCTGGCACACTTCAACTTAGACATGGCTCCCAAATAGGCTAGGTCCCTGAGACCAAAGCCCTCGCGCTTTTCCTTATAATACTTGTCAGCCACCCATGCTGCCTTATAGCAGAGTAGGCGGGCGGCCTCTAACTCCTTCAGATGGTCCGCTAGTTTGAAGCTGATGGCTTGGTAGGTCGCTATAGGTTTCCCGAAGACCTCGCGCTGCTTTATCCAGGAAACACCTTGCTCTAAAAGCCACCGCGCACAGCCAATAGTTACGGCTCCTATAAGGCATCTCGCGAGGTTGAAGCCCTCCATAGCTATCTTAAATCCCCTATTGACCTCCCCCAGCCGATACTTGTCTTCCACGAGTGTGTCGTTAAAAGTGACTATGGAGGTATCGAGTCCCCGCCTCGCAAACTCGGTCCAAGGCTTATACGATATTGAGCTATCAGTCTCTCCGCCGCGTTTCATCAAGGCGAGGAAGTTTGTTATACCGTTGTGTCTGTCCTCTATTTTCCCGGTCCTACTTATAAGAACCCAGCCACCCCCCCAAGGCATATTCTCGATGATGGATGGGAGGGAGACCATCGATTTCTCACCGTTTAATGCCCAGAGCTTATCTCCGCGCCGCTCGGCCTTTAGCCTGACACTGGCCACATCGCTTCCCCCATGCGCCTCTGTGCTGGCTATTCCAACCAGGGCCTCTCCACTACAAACCCTGGGCAGGACCTCCCCCCTGGCCTCCTCGGAACCATAAAGCTCCACGACAAAGGGCCACGAGTTCTGAAGTAAGTAGAGAACAGCTAGAGAGAGTGCGGGCGCGTGATATGCCAGCTCCTCCCCCGCGAGCGCCGCCTCAAGAAACCCTCCATTCTGTCCGCCGTAATCCTCGCTTAAAACAAGGCCCAAGAGCCCCTGGGAGGCCAACTGGCGGATGACATCCTGCTCAATCCTCCCGCCCTCGTCTATCTCAACCCACCTTGGCGCTATAACCCTCCGACAAAACTCAGAGATATTGTCCCTAAACATCTTGGTCTCCGGTGATAGCTCGAAATCCAACTCTCTTAGACCACCTCGGACCTGGAAAGTCTAAAGAGATACTTATCCAAATACATTAACTAAAGAAAAGGCTATTTTATTCTGTTAAGAACTCTGTGTAACCGGTATCTCTGCAGCCTTCTGCTCCTCAACAGTTTTCCTCTTCGCCTTCGCCCTGTTGCTTAGCTCACTGGGTGTGCAGCAGCACATCTTTACCACACCTGTAACCGCCCTATTTCTCCAGCCGGTAAATAAATTTATCGCTAACACACTCCTTGGAGAGAACCTAAAAATATGAAACGCGACCTTTGGAGGGATTCGGGAGTAATGGAAGAGACTGTTGCTGAGCAGATAGGCTTCTATGCCTCAAAAACCGGCATGGCTGATTTCGCGCAGGAGTCGATAAAGGAGGGTAAGAGGCGAATTCTAGACTCCCTCGCGGTCATGGTGGCAGCGGTTAACGCGCCTCCAGTGGCCTCAGCCAAGAGGCTCTTGAGGAGATGGCCCACGGCTCAGGGCTCAACCGTCATAGGAAGCGACTTAAAGGCCTCTCCCCAAGACGCGAGCTTGGTCAACGGCATTATGGTCCGGTATCTCGACTTCAACGACACCTACCTCTCCCGAGAGGCAATTCATCCAAGTGACATGATCCCAGCCTTAATCGCTCTTGCGGAAGCCTTCGAGGCCTCGGGAGAAGACCTTTTGAAGGGAGTATTGGTCGGGTATGAGGTGGCTTGCGCCTTGGCGGACGCGGCCACCATAAGGGACAGAGGATTTGACCATGTCTCGAATATCGCGATTGGTGCGGCTGCTGGTGCTGCCGCCTTGCTGGAGCTCGATTTTGAGAGGGCTTTCGAGGCTGTAAACATAGCTGGAGTAAACGCCGCCGCTCTCCGCCAGACGCGGGCCGGGGAATTAAGCATGTGGAAGGGGTGTGCCGCGGCATACGCCGCTAGGCACGGAATCTTTTCCGCTCTACTAGCTTCAGAGGGAGTTACAGGACCCAAGCCAATCTTCGAGGGAGAGCTGGGATACATGAAGGCCATATCGGGCCCCTTCAACCTGCCGAGACTTACCCCTCAGGCCACCAGAATCTTAAAGACCTCCATAAAGTGGTGGCCCGTTGAATACCACTCAATGTCGGCTGTCGAGGCTGCAACACGGATAGTTTCCCAGATAGGCCGGGTAAAGCCTGAGGATGTAGAGAGAGTCAGAGTGAGCACGTTCAAGGTGTCCTATAATATAATCGTGAAAGACCCTGAGAAGTGGCGGCCGAAATCTAGGGAGACGGCAGACCACAGCCTCCCCTACATAACGGCGAGGACGCTGCTCGATGGCGACATCTGGCTTGACAGCTTCGAGGACGTAAAGATGCGTGACACGGCATTCCTCGAGCTGGCTGAGAAGATGAGGGTGGAGGTCGACCCCAGATACGATGAACTGTACCCCGAGGCTGTCCCAAACTCGGTCGAGGTCTCCCTTAAAGGCGGAAGAGTTTACTCGGAAGAAGTCATCCACCCGAAAGGACATTACAAGAATCCACTAACCGATGAGGAACTCCGCCTCAAGTTTGCGAGGCTCACAGCGGAGAAGCTATCACCGGAGGAGCTGGAGGATATCTGGAACATGGTCATGTCACTCGACCGTCTGCGTTACGTGGGTTATTTAATGGCTCCGCTCTCGAGGCTGTAATTCAAATATATAAAGCGGATAATGTTCATACTCATGTAAGTTAATTGCCCTCCACTACACATGTATTGAAGGGGCTAGAAGGTGTATACGTATTAGAGAGCTCCATATCTATGATAGATACGGAGCAGGGGGCCCTCTACTATGCCGGCTACGATGTCAGAGACTTGGTCGAGAGAAGCAACTTCGAGGAGACGATATTCATACTACTGAACCAGAGGCTCCCCACCAGGAAAGAGTACTTGGAATTTACATCTCTCCTGAGGGAGTCCCTTGAGCTTCAGCCGCTACACATCGAGACTATAAAACATTACGTAAGCCGCACAGACATTCTCTCTCTCCTCTCGTTGTTGATGGTTCTCGAGGGTGGAGGAAAAAAAGGTGGAGACCCGGCCGAGAAGAGGTCAGGTATAGACGCCGTCGCAAAGATGGCGTCCTTCTACTCGGCTATACTTAGAATTCGGAGTGGCGGAGAGTATGTCCCTCCGAGGGGGGACCTCAACTTTGCCGAGAACATGTTATACATGATAGACGGGGAGGTTAGGAATGCTGATTTTGCTCGTGTATTGGATGACCTCCTCATCATCCACGCTGAGCACGGAATTCCCGCCAGCACATTCGCGAGCCTCGTAGCAGCCTCTACCCTGAGCGACTTATATTCCTCTATAGCGGCGGGGATACTTGCACTGAAGGGGCCTCTTCACGGAGGAGCCGCCGAGGCTAGCTACGCACAGGCCATGGAGATAGGTAACCCGGAGAGGGTCAGGGCCTGGCTTGAGTCTGCGTTATCTGAGAAAAGAAAGATAATGGGCTTCGGACACCGGGTCTACAAAATGTACGACCCCCGCGCGACGATTGTCAAGAAGATCATAACTGGCATCGAGAATTACATGGATAGCGATGTCAAGAGGCTATATGAAATAACCGTCGCCCTCGACGCCTATGGGCAAGAATATTTAGCCCCGCGGGGTATCTACCCCAACTTAGACCTCTGGACCCCCATACTCTACAGGACAATCGGGCTCCCGCCGGACAGCTTCACAGCCCTCTTCGCAGTCAGTAGGTCCGCCGGATGGGCGTCCCACATCTTGGAATACTGGATGGATAATAAGCTCATAAGGCCTCTACACCTGTATAAAGGCCAGTATCCGAAGAAATATATACCGCTCGAGCTTAGATGAGGCTCCTCATAAGGCTCGTAGCGAATCTGAGCCCCTGAACTGTTGCGAGGCTTTTCAACACGCCTGTAACTTGGAAGTCCATGTCTCCGCGGAATGAGAGGCTTTTATTGAATCCAGACTCTCTGATGCTTCTTATAATGTCGTCGAGGTTCTTGTCGCTTAGCCCAGAAAGCATCCTCGAGATCCAATATGTGGCCTTGAGCTCTCGGTAGAGGCCTCGCGTGGCGGTTTTATAAGCTCCGTCAACGCCCTCTCTCAAAAGCTTATGAATATGTGAAGCGGCAGCCTTCGCGCATAGTCCGCCCGTGACTATACCTCCACCAGTCGTGGCCTTTACCTGACCGGCCACATCCCCGGCGAGAAGTATCCTGCCTTTTAAGCCAAGCTCGAGCGGAGGCCCGCGATAGACGCTATGCACGGAGTAGCCTAAGATTTTTGCGCCAGGCATCTCCTCTTTAATGAGCCTCTGGGCTTTTCTCAAAGGGTCCTGTCTCGCAGCCACACCAAGTTTGCCTAGTTCCTCGTTGATCGGGACTAGGTATCCGAAGAAGTCCTTTAAGTAGCTCTTGAACCAGACGTGTGCGGCCCTCTTGTCAAGTCCATGATTTTTGACTATGAGCTGGACAATGGGGAGCCAGAAGGGCGCGTAGTAGTCTTTAAAGACTCTGCGGGATAGACGCGCAGCCGACCCTTCAGCGATTATAGCGGCTTCTGACTTAATCTCAGCTCCACCCTCCAGCCGCGTCACGCAGGACTTTGAATCAATTCCTAGGCTGCAGGAGGTGGCGCGGCTGCCTAGGCGGGTCTCGACCCCCATCTTTAACGCCCTTTCGGCTAAATATCTATCGAAGCTCTCACGCTCAGCCACTATGGCCACAGGCTCTGGAGAGGAGACCTCGAAGGCCTCGCCGCTGGGAGAATGTATTACTCCCCCCCAGACAAGGTTCTGGACATACTTCTTACTGAGCTGTATCCCGAGCCTCTCGAGCCCCCTAATGCTGTATAAGCCCGCGCACCTCTCCGGTCGGCCAACAATCTCGTCCTCCTCAAGCAGTAAGACGTCTAGTCCGAGCCTCGCAGTCTCGGCGGCCGCAATAAGTCCAGCAGGTCCTCCGCCGATAATAACCACCTCGGCAGCCCTCACGTCCGAGACAACCCTCCACTGTCTTCCATCCCCTACGTAAAACTCTTAGCCTCATCTGACCCAGTGCATATAGTTTGGGTAGTGGTGGGCGACAGCCTTCACAGACATCCCTAAATACGGTTTAAAGGGCCCCCGATAGCTGCCTTCTAGGAGGGGTGAGCTAACATTAATAGACTGGGTGGTGGCACTACACTCAAGGCGGGGGCCAGCATTCAGACTTGCCGCACTCGGAGAAGCTCGTAAAAATAAGGCTGGATGAGGGATCTCTAAACTTTGACTATGCGCACTTCCTGCCCGCGATTGAGAAATGCTCTACTATTCATGGTCACACCGCTAGCCTTTCCATAGAGGCTGGAGGCGAGAAGGTGGGGCCAGGGCTCGTCGTCGATTTCGGACTTCTTAAGAGGATAGCTCGAGAGGTCGTCTCGGTCGTAGATCACAAGATAATCGTCTGCGAGAGATACATAGAATCGGCTGCCGACGGCCGGGTCACTATCAGGTTCTCTGGGAAGGGCGGTGAATACCTTGTAGTCGCTCCGCAGTCAGAGGTCTTTATAGCCCCCTTCGAGTCCACAATCGAGAATATCACGGCATACATAGCGGAGTCCATAATGAGACGCATGCCTGAAAACGTGGTTTACGTTAAGGTTGTTGCGTCAGAGGGCGTCGGGAAATCCGCCGAGAGTGTCATACACCGGGAGGGGCATGTCTGAGAAAGTTCTGGTCCTCTTCTCCGGGGGAGTTGACTCCGCGGTTGCATTGTGGCTCGTTAAGAGGGATAGCCCAGATGTCGAGCTATACACGCTGACAGTGAATTATTATAGGCGAAGCAGCGGAGAGATGAGGTGTGCCGAGAAGCTTGCGGCCTTAGCAGCTGTGAAGAGGCATATCGTCGTCGAGGCGCCATATATCAGAGAGATCGAGGATATGCCCGGCTCTCAATCGCTGAACTCTGGCGGCCGCGTTCTTCCGTCTGTCTTCATTCCCGTGAAAAATCTCCTGTTCTACTCTCTCGCCGCACATCTAGCCTTCATGGTTGGCGCTAAAAGAGTGGTCGTGGGGCACAACTATGAGGACTCCAAACTTTTCCCAGACGTGGCATCATCGCTCATTGAGAGGTTTAATGAGTTGCTGAGGGAGAGCCTTCCATCCTATGGTCTAACCGTGGAGGCGCCCCTCCTAGAATACACCAAGCGCCAAGTATACCAGATGGCCGTCGAGCTTGGAGTACCGCTGGAGTATACATGGAGTTGCTGGAGGGCAGGTGAGATTCACTGCGGCGCCTGTGACGGGTGCCTGACTAGGAGGAGGATGTTTTACGAGCTGGGTCTAAGGGACGCCACCGTCTATGAATCCCTTAATACCTCCTAGCTCAGCTTAACTAGTTGTGAAGATCGGTCTTAACGCCTGGACAGTTGGCGGTTGGGGACTTAACCTGCCCTCGGGAATGGAAGGGGTCTTCAAAGTGGCGGCTGAGCTTGGCTACGACGGTGTGGAGGTGGTGTATGACGACTCCAACTACTCGCCTGACAGGCTCTCGAAGAAGGATAGGGTTCATCTAGTCGAGGTCGCCCAAGAGCTGGGCCTCTCGATTCCAAGCGTCGCCACCGGTGTCTTCTGGAAATATGACTTAGCATCTACAAGCGAGTCGGAGAGATCTATCGCCCTCCAGCTTCTCAGGAAGGGGCTTGAGCTTGCAGCAGACCTTGGAGCAAAAACCCTTCTCGTAGTGCCCACGGTCGCGCGGTCCAGAACAAGCTTCAAGGCAACCTACAGCCTAGCCCTGTCCGCCATCGTGGAGGCATCTCGCTGGGCCGAGGACCTTAACATGAAGATCGGGTTGGAGAACGTCTGGAACCGCTTTCTCTACGACCCCCTATCCTTTAGACGATTCATAGAAGAAACCGGCTCCGAGTCAGTGGGTTTCTACTTCGATGTGGGCAACGCTTTGGAGCTCGCTCCATATGAGCACTGGGTCGAGGTTCTGGGCGACAGGTTCGTGATGGTCCACGCAAAAGACTATGACTTTCAGAGCCGGGGTCCTCGAGGTTTTAGGCTGGTTGGAGAGGGCTCGGTAGACTGGCCCGGATTCATAAGCGGCCTCAGATCAGCGGGGTATGACGGGTTTCTGAACGTGGAGACTCCGCCGGAGTTTATGGTGCGTGACGTGGCCCCTGTTTTTCCACAGGATGGTGTGGAGGCAGCCCGGATTAGTCTGAAAAACTTGCGCCGGTTCATAGCTTAGCCCTCACGTCCTAGTTGCTCAAAACTAAAATACTGAAGCCCCCAAAAACTTTGTTTAGGATGTCAGAGGCACAGGGAGTCGCGAGCAGCGAAACTCGGAGAGAGGTCTGGGGGATAATCCACATCTACTCCTCCTACAACAATATCATCATCCATGCCACAGACTTAACGGGTGCGGAGACACTTGCTATGGCTTCAGGCGGCATGTTTGTCGAGTCCGGTAGGCTAGAGTCCTCACCATACGCAGCAACCCGCGCAGCCAACTATGTGATGGAGATACTGAAGCAGAAGGGGATAAACGCGGTACACATTAGAGTGAGGGCTCCCGGCGGCGTGCAGTCCAAGACACCGGGTCCGGGCACACAGGCTGCGATTAGAGCCATAGCCAGGTCCGGAGTAATGATTGGGAGAATAGAAGACGTAACTCCGCTACCACACGACAGTGTCAGGAGAAAGGGCGGAAGAAGAGGAAGAAGGGTCTAAGCTGCAATCTTCGGAGGCGTCAGAATCCTAATCTTCTCCTCCTCTCCCCGCATAACGTGATATCCGGGCGCAGAGATGACCCTGTCACCCACGGCTATCTTATGATGTGTGATGAGCTGCCGGGCGTGATGAGGCGTCTTGGCTAGCCCAAGGCGGTAAACTACTGTCTGTAGCCGGCGCTCCAGGATATCTTTGACAGAGAGCTGAAGGACGTAATTTGCGTCAGCGTTTTCGGGAACCAGCCCCATCGCGTAGAGCCTCTCGATAAGGGCCCTCTCCCTAATCCCCCTCTCCTCCCCGGTCAGGACGAAGAGAGACCGTGCTATATTTCTATACTTCCTAAGTATCGAGGCAGCTATCCAAAGTTCCCTCTTATTTCTCAGACCGTACTCCCCGAGGAGTCTGAGCTCATCTTTCAGCCTCTCCTCCTGCCAGGGATTCTTAGGTGTCTCATACTTCTTTCTAGGGCGCTTGGGGTCTCCCATCTGTTTATGCAATCAGGCCATACGTTAATTTAAAGCTCTCTGGAGTCCCGAAGAGAGTTTAATACATGCGGGGACCTGGTAGAATCAGCTGTGTCTAACAAGGTCAAAATAGCTGGGGAAGGAGAGAACTGGCTCCGGGTAGAGCTTGTCGACATGCCGCTTAGCGTGGGGAATGCACTCAGACGTATTATAATAAACGAGGTTCCCACAATGGCCGTAGAGGAAGTGCTCGTCATCGAGAACACCTCAGTTCTCGCCAACGAGGTGCTGGCTCACAGAATCTCCCTAATACCCTTCGTCACCGACATTGACAACTATGTCCTCCCCGAAAAGTGTGACTGCGGAAGCGCTCTCGGCTGCGACAAGTGCAGCGTCAGATTCTCCCTGAGACGAACATCTAAAGAGGAGGTTGAGACCGTCTATGCCGCGGACCTTCTCCGCGAGAGCGGCTCCGAGAAAGTGGCGCCGATAAGCGGAGATTTCCAAATAGTTAAGCTGGCCCCGGGCCAGAGCGTCGAGCTTGAACTCTATGTCCGCCTCGGCAAGGGTAAAAAACATGCCAAGTGGCAGTCAGGAATCGCTACGCTCTACGAGGAGGATGGTAGGAGGATGATCTATGTGGAGTCGTTCGGCTTCCTCCCTCCCCGCAGAATGGTTTTAGAGGCTACTAAGATATTTGAGGAGATGGTTGCAGAGCTTAAGGAGAATATAGCGAAGGTGGTTACGGGTGGAGAAGACAAAACTGGTTAAGGCCAAGGTGCGCAGGCTCGCTAAGAGGAGCAGGTTCTGGGCGGCCGTATTAGAAAATCTGGAGAAGCCTTCACGGAAGTGGCGCGTAGTCAACATATACCACCTCAACAAGGTCGCCCCTCCTGGAGGAAAGGTGCTAGTAATGGGCAAGCTCTTGGGTGCGGGAGTTCTAGAGAAGCGCCTAGACGTAGTGGCGTTTGACTTCTCCGAGGTAGCACACCGCAAGATCCGTGAAGCGGGTGGAGAGGCCCTCTACCTAGAAGAATATCTCAGCAAGGGAGGCGACGGTAAGGGTTTCATACTCGTGGGTTAGAGGTGATGTGATGCCCGTGATAAGCCAGAGAGCTGAGGAGGTTGTGATTATTGATGGAGCAGGTCACAGGCTTGGAAGGTTAGCGTCTTATGTGGCAAAGATGCTTTTATCCGGGGAAAGAGTAGTCATCATAAACGCTGACAAGGTCCTGATCACAGGGTCAAAAAAGGTGATACTGAGCCGATACCTCAAGCTGATAGGGAGGACCTGGTATTCATCTATCGAGGAGCCTCAGGTTTGGTATCCTAGGAGGGCCGACGGAATTTTATGGTATACCGTTGCACGGATGCTGCCTAGAAGGAAGGCTAGGGGGAGGGAGGCCCTGAAGAGGCTGAGGGTTTATGTCGGTGTTCCGCGGGCTTACGAGAAAAAGGACTACGTAAGAATTGAGGACGCCCTCCTTAGATCCGGTATCAACAGGTCGGGGAAACTTGTCAGGGCGATGACTCTGGGCGAGGTCTCGGCTCTGCTGGGAAGAGGTGTCGCAGAGAAGTGATGCATCGGCGGCTCAGGTGCGACAGGCTTGAACCCCATCATTAAACTATTAGCCAAGAACCGTCGATACCTCAAACAAGAGCATATTGCAGGCATTCTGACCGCAATAAACAAGATAGGGGATTCCCCGTTCAAGCTAAGTGATTTAGACACATATATTCCAAACGAGCTCAGAGCCAACAGTAAGGCCCGGAGAAGCATCTCCTCCCTTTTAGACGAGCTGGCCGAGATCGGCTACCTATCCAAGCCAAGCGAAAGGAAATATCAGAAGCGCTTTAACTCCCTCAGCCACATGCTGTCAGGAAGCCTATTCGAGCTTGCTGAGATCGAGAAGAGGCCATTACCCCCCGCTAGGCCGGAAAAGATAATCAAGCTCGGCTCGGCGTCTACCGCAGCTAAGAGGCTTTTAGAGCGCGGTGCGAAGAGCTCTTAAGGCAGGACGATAGCTGAAGAGTGTCAGAGGAGATGAGAATCAGGTTAACTCTCGGCCTGACAGATCGGCCTGGAACATTGCTCACGGCTTTGGAAAAGATTGCAATCAATGGTGGAAACATCATCTCTATAATACATAATAGAGAGCAGCTTACTGCAGGCTACGTCCCTGTTAGCCTCTCTGTCGAGTTTCCCTCGCATGAGAACTTTGAGCGCGCGAGGGCGGGGATAGAGGCTTCAGGCATACCTGTGCTGAGCACTGAGTCGCTTGAGCGTAACATAGAAACTGTCCTGATAATTGGGAGCATGGGTGTGGAGAAGCTGAGAAGCGTCTTTGAGGGCCGCGGAGAGGTTATTAGCCTGTCCTACGGCGGGGGCAGCAGGTCTCCCTACATCAGGATTCTCTTTAGCGTGCCGGCTGACTACAGAGAATCACTACTCTCCAGCCTCGAGCTTCTCGCCGAAGAAAACAACTGCTTGGTCGTGCGTGAAGAGTTTTGATACGATGCGGCATAATAGGGTACGGCTTCCTTGGCACCCGACTTGCGCAGGCTCTAACAGACTATCGTCCACGCGGACTCTTACTCACCGCTCTGGCAAATTCAAAGGGATACATATTCAGCAGAGATGGATTCGACAAGCAGTCCCTTCCAAGAGACCTATCGACTCATAGGGGCTTCAAACAAGATACTCCTCTACAGCTGATCGAGGATGGGCTCCTTGACCTGATAGTGGTGCTTACACCGACAAACGTCTACACGGGAAACCCGGGCCTCACGTATATCCGGGAGGCGCTGAGGAGAGGCATCGATGTGGTAACCGCCGACAAGGGCCCGCTGGTCGTCGCATACAGGGAGCTTATCTCCACAGCCAAGTCCGCGGGAGCATCTCTACTGTATGAGGCTACGGTTGGGGGCGGAATTCCTGTCTTCTCTCTCGCAAGGCACTCGCTCCGGGGAGACAGGATCAGATCGGTTCGCGGCATCCTCAACGGCACCACGAACTATATTCTGACGAGGATGCATTTTGAGGGTCTGCCCCTTGACTTGGCACTTAAGGAGGCGCAGATGATGGGTCTCGCTGAGAGAGACCCTAGCCTGGACTTGGGGGGGATTGACTCGGCCTGCAAGGTCGTCATACTTGCTAATGCCCTCCTCAGTATGGATAAGAGGCTGGATGATGTATATGTGAAAGGAATAACTCAGGTGACGTCGGACGCGGTTATGGCTGCGAAGGAGATGGGCATGACAATAAAGCTTGTGGGGAGCATTGAAGGTGGGCACCTTTACGTGGCTCCACGCCTAGTAAGGCTTAACCACCCCCTATGTGTCCACGGGACGCTAAACGCTATTCAATTCAGGACAGAGGTGATGGGAGAGCTTACGCTGATAGGCAAGGGTGCTGGGGAATCCACAGTCTCGGCGCTTTTATCGGATATAGAATGGATAATAGACAGGCGCGCAGTCTCTAGGGTAGGCCCGTAAAGAGGCCAAGATACTTCGCGGCAAAAACCGCGCCTGTTATTGATAAGACGAGTAGAGCAGCCTTATAGTCTCTCCGCGTTGCCTTGATGTCCCTTAACGTCGTCCTCCTGCTAGATGCCCCGAAACACTTTACCTCAAGCGCCTCAGCCATCTCGTAAGCCCTTCTAAGAGAGTTCACAAGCAGAGGAATGAAGACTCCGACGAGAGCTCTAACCCTCTTGACCGGGTTCCCCCTCTCAAACTCGACACCCCTAGACCTCTGAGCGTTAATTATCTCCTGCGCCTCATCAGCTATGACAGGCGCGAGCCTAACCGCCGCCACGAATGTAAATGTGTACACGTAGGGTATCCTTAGCTTCAGCATCAATTTTCCAAACTCGTCCGGAGAGGTGGTGAGGAAGAATAGGTTGAACGAGGTTATGAAGGCGAGAAATCTTATGCTTGAGCCTGTGGCCCTGTAGATAAGCTCTACTAGCTGTGGTGTAAGGTCCCAGGCTCCCCAGAGGCTCAAGATAAACACTAGGGCGACTAAGGGTGTGGCTCCTCGAATCGTTGTTAGTAGGTAGCTCGCGGACCTCGCGACGCCGAGTAGTACCAGCTGAGTTAAGATTATCGCGGTGGAGACAGAAAGGAGTCCCCCCCAGAAGTCCCCGAAGAGCAGCGCCGTTGAGAGGAAGGATAGGGAGGCTAGGAGCTTCACTCTAGGGTCTAGCCTATGGATGGGTGTCTCGAGGCTCCTATATCTCAGAGACTGAAGAAGTGAGAAGCTCAAGCCGAGCCACTCCGTAGGTCAAGGTTTGGGCGGCCGAGAAGCGAGGAGAGCTCTCTCAGGGCGTCCTCCATTTTTATGCATCGGTGATTTAGGCCGCGGAATCCCTGGTCCCTTAGCTCCTTGAACAAAGCTGGTATCTGGGGGGTTAGTAGGGAGGCACTCGTGAGGAGCTCGGTGTTGGTCAAAATCTCCTCTGAGGGGCCGTCGGCTATGACCTCGCCGCGCCTAAGTAAGACGACCCTTGAGGCGACCTCTGATACGAACTCGACGTCGTGGCTCGAGATAATGACGCATTTTCCTCCCCTCAGCAGCTCCTCGAGTAGCTCCTTCAAGGTCCTCTTCCCCCTCCCGTCAAGACCCGAAGTCGGCTCGTCTATCACCACGTATTTCGGCGACCAAGCCATCACCACCGCTATTGCCAGCCTCTTCTTTTCCCCGCCGCTCAGCGTGAAGGGTGATAGGTTTCTTAGATGCCAGAGTCCGAGGGATATGAGAGTCTTCTCAGCCTGTTTGGCCCCCTCCTCTTTCGATAGACCAAACTGTATTAGCGCGTAGCTAACCTCCTCCAAAACGGTGGGGCAGAAGAACATGCTGTCTGGGTTTTGAAAGACCAGTCCGACGAGCCTAGCGAGGGATGCTACGGTCGTCGTTCTTGTATCGACGCCGTCAACCCTTACAACGCCCGAAGTCGGCTTGAGAAGGCCGTTCAATAGCTTGAGGAAGGTTGTCTTACCTGCACCATTCTCACCCATCAGGGCCACAATCTCTCCACCACCTATCGATAGGCTGATGTCCCTAAGCGCAGTAACGCCAGAAGGATAGGTATACGTCACTTTCTCAAACTCTATCATCGGCTACACCTCAGCATAAGGCCCACAAACTCCTTCTGAGTCAAAGGTATCGCCCCATCGCCGCAAAGTCTCAGCGACCAAGCAATCTTCGAGAGCTTAGGAAGCTCAACAGCGTCGTAATCTTCTGAAAGCAGGCGCCTGACAACGCTCCTCGGATCATCGTCAGCAATTATCTTCCCTTCATCCATGACTATCAGCCTCGACGCCTCCCTCAACACCAGGTCAAGCCTATGCTC
Source organism: Thermoproteota archaeon (assembly GCA_030550155.1). Classification (GTDB taxonomy): domain Archaea; phylum Thermoproteota; class Nitrososphaeria_A; order Caldarchaeales; family Calditenuaceae; genus HRBIN02. The sequence continues at coordinate 9,517 of JAUQPZ010000012.1, read as the reverse complement.
GGATATCAAGACCGTTATACCGTCACGCCTGTTAATCTCTCTTAGCTCGTCTAAGAGCTTCTTAGCCGTCGCCCCATCCAGAGACGATGTGGGCTCGTCGAGGAGAAGTATCTCTGGCTCAAGTGCAAGGACAGACGCGATCGCGACACGCTGCTTCTGCCCGCCTGAGAGCTCGAAAGGTGATTTATTTCTGAGGTCCTCGATCCCCATGATTTTGAACGCCCTTGAGATGCGCCTCTCAATCTCCTCCCTCTCAAGTCCTAGGTTCTCTAGAGCGAAGGCTACGTCGTTCTCCACCGTTAACGCGAAGAGCTGGTTGTCTGGGTTCTGGAAGACCAACCCCGCCAGCTGGGCGACCCTGCTTATGGGGACCCTTGAGGGGTCAATCCCTTTAACCCTGACCCGGCCTGAGTAGTCTCCTTGATACATCTGTGGAATCAGCCCTATGATGCACTTGAAGAGGGTGGATTTGCCGCACCCCGTGGCGCCCGCTATGACTGCAAACTCCCCCTCATCCACTCTGAGAGAGACATCCCTAAGGGTAAAAAACTCAGAGCCCATATATTTGAATGAGAGGTTCTCAACCTCTATTGCGCTTCTCAATCGATTACCCTCACAGTCGGAGCTCCAAGAAGATAGGAGATCTGGTTCAGACACCTATCGAAGACCTGTCCTAAATCACCCTTAACCCTGAGCTTGGCCGCCGAGGCATGTCCCCCACCCTCTCCGACAAAAGCCCTCGCAATCGGCTCAACAACGTCTTTAACAAGGTTGAGCTTCAGCTGGTCCATCATCTCGGGAACCTGCCTCAAAGATATCTCAGCCTCACCATCTATCTCTTCACCCACTAATGCTATATGGGCGCCCGCGGCTAGGAGCGTCCTCGCCGCGGCCGGCTTAAAGGAGCTAACCCTCGTTATTCCAACCAACACGTCGCCACATTTATAGAACTCAGCCCTCTTAACTGCCTTTATCCTTGCAATTCTTTCAGAGTAATCGGTCGGAGAATCAATCTGCTGAATAATCTTTCGCGGAGAAGCTCCGTAACCACCTAAGCGTCCAACCTTCCTGAGAGTCTCCGAGTCCGCGACGGAGAGTCTGACGGTGTCGAAATATATGCCGGCGAATAGTGCTGACGCCTCTAGCTCGCTGAGAACGTATCCGGTGGACTCGGCAAGCTCTAAGATTATCTCACTCGTGGACTGATAAGCTGTCGAGGAATATATTCGCCCCCTAATTTTATCCTCACTCTTCTCGTGATGGTCAATCAATATCAACTCGCCACATAGATCCTCGTAGAACGGTGAGAGCATGGTGATTGAGCTTGCGTCGACCGCGATATAGGCGTCTGCCTCCGGGAGGTCTTTTCTCACTATGATTCCGAGCGCAACCGCCATCTTCTCTGTCTGGTCACTGACATGGAGCGGAACAGAGACTCCGCGAACATCGACGCCCCAGCTTGTAAGTATATTTGAGAGGACGAAGGCGCTAGCCATAGCGTCTGGGTCTCCTCCAACATGTTCCAGTATAGCTACTTTCTTACCTTTGAGCCCATTAAGGTCATCTATCAGTTTCGAGATTAACTCCGACTCTCTCATCTCCTACAAATGATAGGGCGGGCCAACTTGATAACCTTACCAAGCAACGCTATCTCAATACCGTCTAACTACTCTCCTCGCTGGCCAAGCAGGCTCTGGAGCTCCTTCTGTAGGGCCTCGAGCTGAGACCTCGTACGGCCCTCTTGCTTCTCGATTACCTTGAGCCTTGTGTCATTCAGGTCCCGCTTCTCTGAGAGCTCGCTTACAACCTTCTCCCTGGTTGTCTGGACAAGTATAGGGCCCACGGCCTTGTAAACAGCTATGTCTTCCGGGCTTTTGCCAAGCTCTTCAAGGGCTTGGTTAATCTCCTCAAGCTCAGACTGAAGCCTCTGCTTCTCGGCCAATATCACGCTGAGCGTCTGCTGGAGCTGCTGTAGCCTCGCGACTTGTTGTTGGATGCTCGGCGGCACCTGTCCAGTGGACAATCGTAAATCACCGTGCTCAGAGTCCCCACAGCTAAATTAAAACATTACTCAAGAAGTGCTGAGCGGCGGCAAGAGACCAGGCTCAGCTGGTCAGTCTCGGCGACCAGGCTCCGGCGGCGAACTTGTAGCCGCACTTCCTACACTCCCAGACTCCTACCGAGACCCTTCTCACGGCCTTTTTCCCACATTTTTCGCAAACGTTTAAGGCTCTCTGCTCGAGCTCTATCTCTTCCACCTTCTTTCTCAGCCTAGAGCCGTATCTTGCGCCAAACCTCTTAGTTACACCTACACCCGCCCTCATATCTCTTAACCTGCAACATGATCGACAAATCTAACCTATATATCCATCGCAGAGGAGCTCGAGCCAAATCTGCGGCTCCTAAGGCTCTATTCCCACACGACCAACGGCCTCCATAAGCCTAGTCCTCAACTCATTTGCCTTCTCCTTAGAGACGCGTATTATCTCATCCATGACGTTAAAGCTGATGAGGCCTTGAAGGTTTTTTTGAATAGCAGCTACTTCGTCCTCCTGAGACCATCCAAGAACTATTGAAGTGTCTATTGCAGACTCCTCCAGAGATGTCGGGTCCACGATTATCTTGTCTCCCAGCAGACCAATGGTCACGGAGACAGGAAATCTGCGGATGGGCAGGCTTGTCTTCGCTTCATGGCTTAAGACGACCTCACCGTCCCTAACCTCGTAGACCGGTATCTTCGCCGTGGCGAGTGCGGCCACAGATGCCAGCACCGCAGGGTCGAAATAGTTGCCGTCATAATCCAAGACGTATACATCGATGTACACCACGAGAACCGTCCTGCCCGGAATGTATACAATCTTTTCAAGGTCAAGCATCTTCGACTCTCTGATACATCTATCGACAACCCTGGCAAGCTCTATGGCCTTCTCGTCTGGTGGGCCGGGCTCGAAGAAACTTGAAGCGAGAGGTAATAGCTCGGCGTTCACGACTATGTTGCCCTGCTCTGGTGTGTCTGGGTAGGGCTGACCTAAACTTGTTTTGACGCCTGCAATAATCTTCGTCCCTCCCAAGTTGACTAGGGCCGAGCCATCCGTCTTCTCAATGATCGAGGTCTTGATCTCGATAGTGCGATAGTCATAGGGTCTTCTCCCGTCAAGCCTCTCACCGCGCAGTATAAGCTCGTAGAGCTTGTCGTGCATTATTTTGGTGGGGTAGGGCTTGGTTCCAATCCTATACATGAGGTCTCACTCCTCATCCATAGGGCTGAAGCTCGCGAACTTCTTAGAGAGAGCCTTTCTCTGGAGCTCATAGAGAACGTTGATGCCTTTTTTGGCGAGGAGAAGCGCCTCCCTGAACTCCTCACTTCTCAACCTCCCATTAAGCTGTAGTAGCACAATTGAGTCAAGTCTCGGCGCCATGGCGACGGGCATATCTGCCTCGCCCTTCTTGTCCTCCTCCTCGCTGGGATCAAGGACTATTCTGCCCTCCACCTTCCCCACAGCTATACCTGGGCAGAGGTCGAGAATCGGGATACCTGCGTCTGCCAATGCTAGCGATGCTGCGGTGACCCCTGCGGTTCGGGTTCCGGCGTCAGCCTGTATTACCTCGATGAAGATGTCTATTGCGGAGCGGGGGAATTCTTCAAGGATAACTACGCTCTCAAGCGCTTGACGAATAACCTTACTCAGCTCAATCTCTCTCCTGGTCATTCCCGGAGCCTTTCTACCCTCGACGCTGAAGGAGGCCATGTGGTAGCGGCAGTTCAGAATTGCTTTGTGGGGCTGTGCGAGGTGGCGTGGATGTGCCTCCTTAGGGCCGTAGACGGCGGCGTAAATCTTCGTCTTACCCATCTCTATGTATGCCGAGCCATCACTTCTATCGAGGACGCCTGCCTCAATCTTTACGGGCCTCATCTCGTCAAGCCCCCTGCCGTCCACTCTTCTGCCGTCCTCAGTAATCAGCCTCTGCTCAGCCTTCTCCAACAATCTCACCCCCAATCATCTTCTTCCTGAGATGGCTAGTAACCCTCTCAGTTAGTCCGGGTATATGTGTTTCCTCCTCAATCATTCTTATAGCCGAGGCCACCGCAAGCTCTTTCTCCGGGCTGTCGCCGATTATCGCTATCAATCCATTCCTACCAACATAAAGCTTACAGCCACTCTCACTTGTTAAAGTGTTTAACATGCTTCCACGCTTTCCAATTATTCTCGGAATCTTCACGGGGCTAATTCGAATCAGGAGGCCGCGGTCAATCTTAATGAGCCTCTGCCCCCCCTCGAGGAAGACCCCCCTAATTCCCGAGTATCTGACCTCCGTGTATACCACGTCGCCGATCTGGAGCCTAAGCCGCGACCGCTGCCGCGGGTTATGAAGAAAACCTACTAAGTGCCAGCCCAGGTCAACCTCGAAGTTACTCGGCTTAGAGTCAATTATTATCCCCACCACCGAGTCACCCTCGCTGGGCTTGTAGGGCGCCTTCCCAGGCAGAATATTGATCTTTGAGTCCTTAAGCTGGACGACTCCAGCCAACGCTGCATAGACCTTACCATTCAAGACGTAAGTATACGCGCCTGCGGTTCTCGGCTCATCTGAGAGTATCTGCCCCGGCGTCACGATATCCCGTTCACGGATATGAATCGTCATCTCCCCTCACCTTCCGGCTTCACTTCCCCCTTCCCCGAAGTATACTTGTTGATAAGCTCTACCAACTCTGTGATCATGCCGGCAGGTGCTTCAAGCTCGCACCTCCACCACCCGTCCTGCGCCCACTCCTCCTTCAATATCTTGCCAACCGATCTCAGATTTCTGTACACGACCGGCTGAGCCTCGTTAGGGACCCTGACCAAGAATATAGCCAGTCCAACCTTCAAGGGCAAAACCATCTTAAGCTTCTCCAGAATCTTCGGAACTTGCTTTTTGGCGTCAATGAACGGGTCAATCGAGACTCCCGCCTCCTCCAAAGATAACTCTAGCCTCTGTGGAGGAATTGGCGTGTTCGTCCTCGGGTCTATAGCGTGCTTGCTGAGAAAATCAATTATCTGGCGCTTCTTCTCATCTATGAGCCTCCTCCTCTGCTCTGAAGTGATCTGGAGCTCCCCCTCCTTCAATATCTTCAGCGCTATTTCCTGAATATTTGTCGTGCCAAAGGATTTTTGGAGCTCGTTGCTATTGGCCCGGATTCCCTTCTTCGAGTCTCGATAAACCTCCTCATAGATTAGGAATTTTGAGGGAGGCAAGTCGGCACCCATCTTAACCTTCAAAGCATTATCCGGGTCCACAAGTATTTCATAAGTCGTCCCGCCTTTTGTGACTCTCGCAACAGTATATCTCTTGCTCAATGTCTAGACAACCTAAGTGAATGATGGGTATTTATACTCTTGGCTGCCTTAGCTCTTCAACGCTTCTTCTACGAGCCTGTTTACTTCTTCTTGACTTATTGGTGTGTAGAGTCTAGTGCTTGTTGGTATGACTACGAGTTTCGCCGACCATTTCTCATCCGTCTTCTCGATGCTTTGGACCAGCGACCTGACGCACAGGCGCTTGGCCTCTTCTAAGGTGAGGTCTGGCCTATAGAGGTTTTCAAGGATCTCTTTTACCTTATCACCACCTCTACCAATCGACCATCCCCGATACTCCATCACTACGCCGCTCGGCTCTGTATAGAAGAGGCTGGGCCCATCCTTGTTCACTCCGCCTATCAGTAGTGCAACACCAAAGGGCCTCACTCCAGCGTGCTGCGTGTAAAGCTGCATAGTGTCCCCCACCCTCTTGGCTATCGTCTCAACAGTCGGAGCCTCATCATATGTGAGGCGATAGATCTGGGCATAAACGCGAGCGCTGTCCACAAGGATTCTGGCATCAGAGATCAAGCCGGAGCTCGCAGCCCCTACGTGTTCGTCAATCTGAAAGAGCTTCTGAGAGTAGCCCGGGTTCTGAAGCCTGCTGTAGGCCCTCTCCTCCACCGCGAGTACGACTCCCTCATTGACGCAGAGACCGACAGCGGTTGACCCAGACTTAACCGTCTCTAGCGCGTACTCAACTTGGTACAGACGGCCCTGAGGCGAGAAAACAGTAATCGCTCTGTCATAAGCACCAGCCATACCGAGAGCAGCCAATCACACCACCTATGTTTTTAACGTCAAATGGCATCGTTTAAATGTATCTTAACTTAACCCACACATCCTCAGCCCATCTAAGGTGAGGGTTTAGGAGACAAGGTACCCGGCCAGCGCCCAAAGGCTGATTTGCATCACTTCTCCATCAGCAGTGGCTAGAGATGTGACGTTTATATAACCTGCCCTCAGAAGTGAGTAGCAGGTATTTGGCTCGGCTCGTCGACGGATATGGGCGTGTCGCCAGAAAGGCAAGGATATCTGTGACCGATAGGTGTAATTTCCGATGCAGCTTCTGTATGCCGAAGGAGCCGGTCTGGCTACCGCAGGAGGAGATTCTTAGCTTTGAGGAGATAACGCGAGTCGTGAGAATTCTGGCCTCGATGGGTGTTTCGCGCGTGAGGCTGACCGGGGGTGAGCCTCTCGTCAGAAAGGGTGTCGACGAGCTCGTCAAGTCCATATCCTCCATCCCCCGTGTGGAGGGGGTTTCTATGACAACGAACGGCTTCTACCTGTCCATCTTCGCGGCGAGGCTTGCCTCCGCCGGGTTGAGAAGCGTAACCGTGAGCCTTCACAGCCTGAAGCCTGAGAGATTTGAAGAGGTCGTCGGGTTTAAAGGCGTGTTTAACCGTGTGATGAGCGGCATAAAGGCGGCGCTTAACGCCGGCCTAAACGTGAAGATAAATGCGGTGATAATCAGGGGCTGTAATGATGATGAGCTCGTCGATTTCGCTGAACTGTCTAGGAGAACAGGAATCACGGTTAGATTCATCGAGTTTATGCCCTTCGACGGAGAGAGGCTCTGGAACTATGATAAGGTCGTGACAGCCAAGGAAATAATCGAGTCATTATTAGAGAGCTACGAACTCTATCAGAAGCCTCGGGAGGCAGGGTCGACCGCTAAATACTTCGGCTTCAGGGACACAGAGGTTGGAGAGATAGGCGTTATATCTTCTATGTCAGATCCTTTCTGCTCAGACTGCGATAGGATAAGGATTAAGGCCGATGGGAAGGTTGTGCCTTGCCTGTTTAGCAGGGACGAGTATGACTTGAAGCCCCTCTTGAGGAATGGTGCCTCCGACCAACAGATTGCCGACTTCATCAAACACGCATTTAAGCAAAAATTCAGCGGAGTCGAGACCCTGCTCATGCGAAACAAGATGCCAAGCCACGTGAGGCCGATGCACACTGTCGGCGGCTGATCGATGTGTTAAACCTCTAAGAGTATCGGTGACTCTTTGAGAGCTCTCAACCGCTTCTCCAGATAGTCAATTTCACGTATATCGATTCCCTGAAACACTCTTTTCTTGGCGACTTGGAATACTCCGTCGAAGATTTCGCAGGCGTTTAGCATTAGCCTTTTGGTCGCCTCATCAGGGTCCCTTAGAATAAATTCCGTTTCAGGATTTATTTCCCTCAAAACCTTCTCCAGCGCCTCTACCTCGCGGTGAACTGCCTCCTTAACCTTGACATCCACGTTGTACCCCGAGAGGAATCTCCGCGCCAGCTCAAGCAGATAGTCTCTATAAATGGTGAGTCCTAGCGACACTATCTTTACATCTGTTGCGCCTATGACGTATTTCTTCATGACCTTTACATCCCTCATGCATTATTTTTACCTCATCTCTCTACGCTTCAACTTAGCGGCGCGGGCAATCGCCTCCTGCGCGAGGTTATTAGCCTCCAGGTTTTTCTCACGAGGTATATGCCTTACCTCGAATTGAGGGAGAAGCTTACTAAGCTTTCTCACCTCCTCATGAAGCCCCTGGAGAGTTCCATCCCTCACCCTATACTCGCCGAGCAACTGCCTAACCAGTAGCTGGCTATCGCTGTAGACTGTAAGCCGCTTACAGCCCAGCCTCAGAGCCTTCCTCAGGCAGTGAATAAGCGCCTGATACTCGGCGAAGTTGTTGGTTGCGCGCCCGAGGTATCCGGAGCCTTTGATTACTTTTCCGCCTATCCTTAGGACGTAGCTGTAGGAGGCTGGTCCGGGGTTTCCTCTGGATGCTCCGTCTATGTAGGCCTCGCAGGCCTCTTCTCCCCCCATTCCGCTTAGAAACCTCTGGAGCCCGCTAATGAATGTGACAGTGCTCGCGAGATTAATAGCCGAGCAGGAGGTCTGTGATTCAGACCAGTTGCGGCGGTACGTTGTGGTTGCGGAGAAGAAGTCTGTCGCTGAGGCCCTGCTAAGAGTTTTGAGAAGGCTCGGGGCCAACGCTCTCATCACTAGTGTGAGTGGGCACTTGATGGACTGCGACCTTATGGAGCGGTTCAGCAAATGGCGTTTAGAGGACATACCTGAAATGTTTAGCCCCCAGAATGTCAGGCTAGTCACATCAGATGAACGCTCTTACAGAAGGATTAGGAACCTATTAGCTGAAAACGGAGACGGCGTCCTCGTGGTAGCAACCGACAATGACCATGAAGGGGAGCTGATAGGATTCGAGATTCTCAGGGTCTACAGGGAGGTCCGTGGAGATGGAGCCGAGTATAGGAGAATGAGGTTCAACTCGCTCGAGTATGATGAAATCGTGCATGCTTGGCAGAATCTCGAGCCGGACCTTAACTGGGGCTGGGTGCACAAGGCCCAACTCCGCAGAGTCTTTGACCTCCTCACCGGGGCGGCTTTCACCAGGCTCCTCACACTGTCTGCTAGGAGAGGGGGGTCAGGGGCTGGGGTAATAAGCTGGGGGCCGGTCCAGTCTCCGTGCCTCAAGTTTATTGTAGAACGTGAGAAGCTGATTAGAGAGTTTAAGCCGAGAAAATACTGGTACGTTTCATGCGTCTTAAGATATGGTGACCGAGAATTTACTGCGAAGACGCCTGAGCTCTGGGACAGGGCTTCAGCGCTAAGGATCTACGAGTCTATCTCTTCCTCGGATACAGGGAGAGTTGCGAGCTACGTTGAGGAAAGGGTGAGTGTTGCGAGGCCGCTGCCTGCCCGGACAGATGACTCTCTCAGAGAGTTGGTGTGGATAACTGGTCAATCTTCAATAAAACTGATGCGGGTGATGGAGCACTTGTACCAGTCCGGCACCCTCTCCTACCCCCGAACGGAAACAAACAGGTATCCACCTGGCTTCGACTTCTTGAAAAGGCTCAGAGCACTGTCAAGCTCAGGCATCTTTAACCAGGAATTAATGGAGGTCTCCCCGAGGCCGAGGAATGGGCGGCTGAGCGACGGCGCACACCCCCCAATTTATCCAACTGCCGTTTATAGATGGGCCGGCATTGAAAGGGTGGTTTGGGAGTACTTCGCGAGACGGTTCATAGCTAACGCCTTCCTAGATGACGCTCGGATCGTGCAGCAGAGATCAACCATCCATATAGCAGGTTTTGAGCTTTTCGCGTCCGGCAGATATTTCGAGAAGCGAGGGTTCTATGAGGTATTTCACTACTTTGCG
>JAUQPZ010000011.1 GCA_030550155.1 Thermoproteota archaeon | reverse complement strand
GCAGAGGGTTGAGAGTGACTCGGGTCGAGGAGAAACCAGCAGAGCCCCGGTCAAACCTGATGATCGTCCCCATGTACATCTTCCGTAGATCTATATTCGATGCATTGAAGACTGTCGGCCCTGGTGCGGGTGGCGAGATCCAGCTGACTGACGGGATACAGAGGCTCATTGATTGGGGGTTAAGGGTGGATGCTATTAAGCTGAATAAAGGCTTGAGGCTCGATATAGGGACGCCTCAGCTCTACTGGGAGGCCCTTCAGCTATCCTTTGAGCTCTCCAAAAAGGAAAACCATCCAAAGTAAAGACCCACTCAGGTCTGAGCAAACTCTAAATCAACTCCAGAGCAGCACAGATATGTAGAGATGGGTCAAAACCTGTGGAGTGGAGGAGCAGTAGTTATCGGTGCGGGCTACGTAGGACTGACACTGAGCGCCTTCTTAGCCTCCAAGGGCGTCAGGACGACTTGCGTCGAGAAGGACCATGCCCGGGCCGAGAGGATAAGACGTGGAGAGGCTCCTATTCATGAGGAGGGGCTCCAAGAACTGTTACGGAGAGTTGTTGATGAAGGGACGCTAAATGTTAGGGCCGAGATGGGTGGCGTGCTCGAAAACTCACACATCGTATTCATAACCGTTGGAACGCCCACAGGCAGCGACTATATCCCAGACCTCTCCCAGGTCCAGGAGGCCTCGAGACAGATTGGAGAGGCGCTAAAAAGCAGCTCGGGCCAGAATCCGCTCATAGTCGTCAAGAGCACCGTCCCCCCGGGGACAACCTGGAACGTGGTTAGACCAATCATAGAGGCGGCTAGTGGTAGAGTCTGCGGAGAAGGGTTTCACCTTTGCTCAAACCCTGAGTTTCTCCGGGAGGGGTCAGCTCTCCACGACACGATGAACCCAGACAGAATAGTCATAGGGGCGAAGAGCCTCGAGGCAGCCGAGGCTTTGAAAAGCTTCTACGACCACCTATACACGCCTAGGAAGATAGCGACGCTGATTACGACGCCGACAAACGCCGAGCTCATTAAACTTGCCACCAACACCTACCTAGCCCTCAAGATCAGCTTCATCAACCTCATCTCAAATATCTGCGAGTCCCTGAACGACGCGGACGTCGGAGCGGTGGCGGAGGGGCTCGGCCTTGACCCCAGAATTGGTCCCCAGTTCCTTCGGGCGGGCCTCGGATTCGGGGGAAGCTGCCTTCCAAAGGATACCAGAGCCATGAGAGGCCTCGCGGCAAGCCTAGGAGTAGATACTTCGCTCATAGACTCTATTCTTGAGATCAACAAGGCCCAGAGAACGAGGGTGGTTGAGAGGCTATCTACCATGCTAGGGGGCTTGGCTGGCAGAATGGTCGCCGTGCTCGGCCTCTCATTCAAGCCGGGGACCGACGACGTTAGAGAGTCTCCCTCCATAGAAATGGTGAGAGAGCTTCTTAGCCGCGGAGCAGAGGTGCGTGTCCACGACCCTAAGGCGCTCAACAACGCCAAACAGGTTCTGGAGAGCGGAGTAACCTATTGCAAGAGCGTGGAGGAGTGCCTAATGGGGGTGGACGCCGCGATAATAGCAACCGAATGGCCGGAATACTCCGCGCTAAACCCCCAAACAGCAAGGAGCCTGATGCGGAACCCCCTAATCATAGATGGTAGAAGAATTCTAGACCACGAGCAGTGGGCAAGCGCGGGGGTAAAGGTCTACAAGATAGGCCTCCGCGGACCAGACGGATAAGATTATTTGTTGCGGCTTTACATGAGGATTTGACATAGGGGCCGTGGTCTAGCGGTATGACGCCGCCCTCACACGGCGGAGGTCGTGGGTTCGAATCCCACCGGCCCCAATCATTTACCTTGATAGAAACTTTACCAGAGCCTCGTTGAAGAGCTCAGGCCTCTCCTCTTGAACGATATGGCCTGTGCGACCACGACCTCTGCACCAACCTTTTTAGCCAGCTCGATATTGACGTCAGGCGGCACCCACGCGTCCTTCTCGCCGAGAAGGAAGAGGATGGGAGCTCTCACCATGTATAGGAGCGAGACATGGAAATCATCTGTGATACCTGTGGCCTCGATGAGGGTGGTTCCCGAGTTCTTGACCGACATGTAGTAGCCCGTAACCATCTCATCGTCTACGATCTCCTTGTTCCAAACCGCGCTCACTAGGGCGCGCCTCACGAACCCCTTGTTGAGGAGGAACGGGGTTAGTAGTTTGGCGATAGCCCTACTTCTCACAAGCTCGGTGAAGAACGGCCTCCCTCCATGGCCCCTAACTTGGAGAGATGGGTTGATGAGCATCAGCCTTCTGACTTTGTCGGGATATATCGAGGCAAAGGCCACAGCTACGGCCCCGCCCATAGAGTGGCCCACGAGCGAGACTGTCTCGGCTCCGAGGGCTTCAATAAACCTGTATAGGTGCTCAACTACGGATATGAGGGTAAGCGGGCCGCGGAGTTTCTCTGAGAGTCCGAATCCAGGCAGATCGACTGCGACAGCCCTGAAACTCTTTGACAGCTCGCGATAATTTTTGCGAAAGCTGAATGAAGATGCTCCCCAACCGTGTATCATGAGCACGCTCTCACCCTGCCCGAGGTCGACACAGAACGTCGTGCCCCCATCGACTAGAATCTTTCTCCCAAGTGCTATGTGGTCCTGCCACGAGGTCCCTTTCATCTCTCTGTTAACTCCATCTATGTCTACTTGAAGATTAAAAATTTACCAAGCCGTGCGGGTCAGGCGTCTTTAGAGGGGTTTGGTCTCAACTCTTAAAAGCCAGTCCATACAGGTATTACTGCCATGACCTCATCAGAGGTCGAATACGTCAGATCCCTGATAGGTCTGAGGCCGGAGAGAGCTTTTGAGGAGTGTGGCACTTTACTGTCGATTCAGCCTCATCCTGACGACACTGAGATAGCTGCGGGTGGGACTGTTGCCAAGCTGGTCAAGCGTGGGTGTCGAGTCATATATGTCACTGTAACAGATGGTGGCGCGGGAACAACATCTCCCTCAATAAAGTGGGAAGAGCTGTCTAGCATGCGGAAGAAGGAGCAGCAGGCGGCCGCTCAGACTCTCGGCGTCACGGAGCTTGTGTGGCTAGACTACAGGGACTCAGAGCTCAGACCTACGCTGGAGCTGAGAAACAAGCTCATCACGCTCATCCGTCAATACAGGCCCGACCTAATTTTAACCGTCGACCCCTGGCTGCTCTACGAGGCACACCCAGACCACATAGCCACAGGCCTAGCGGCGAGCGAAGCCTACTTCTTCAGCAACCTCCCAAACGTGAATCGGGAGGACATAGACAGGGGCCTCAAGCCCCACCTCACCAAACACATAGCATATTACTGGACCAAAAATCCAAACATATACATAGACATAACAGACGTTATAGACTTAAAAATGAAGGCAATAGAGGCGCATAAGTCCCAGTTTGGGCCTGAAGACATCAACCTGTACAGAAAAATCTCCCAAAAGATTGGCGAGAAGAGAGGCTTCGGCTATGGAGAGGCCTTCAAGGTTCTTAACCACTACGCGTTACACGTCAATTTCTATGCCGATTTACTCTAGAGGACGTTTTCCTTAGCCGCTGTGCTCAAGGTTTTTATTTAAGTCCATGGGTAAAAGACTTGCGAAAGCCAGAGGTAATGAGAACATGTCCGCAAGTGAAGTAACTGTATTGGTTGGCAAGAAGCCGGCGATGAGCTATGTCTTGGCGTGCCTGATATCGCTGCAGCAGGGGCAGCACGTTACGTTGAAGGCGAGGGGTAGGTCGATAAGCAGGGCCGTCGACGTCGTACAGATCCTGAAGAACAGGTTCTACAAGGACCTGAAGGTGCAGGAGATAAAGCTGGGGACGGAGATGCTGAAGGGGCAGGACAACAGGGACGTAAACGTGAGCACAATCGAGATCAAGATAGGCTCTTAGACGCCTGGGTGGCCCAGAAGCTTAAAAACAGGGAAGGGGCTGATGATAGAAATGGGGGCGGTGATAGCTGAAAATACCGGTGTGCGAGTTCGATCTCAGGAGCGGCGCCCTTTGCCCAAGTTGTCAGAGAAAGCTGGAGAGAGGCGAGGTTACGCGGCTGGACATCGACGTCTTAACAGCTCTCATAGACCAGAGATACCAGTTCCTATCTAATGCAGAATACGCCGGTTCAATACGTCTAAGAAACAAAATTTTTGTGGCTTTAAGAAACTTAGAGGCGTCTAGCCAAGAGGCTGCAGAGTTGTCGCTCCAGCTTTCCCGCAGGTTAAAGTCCCTTGTGAGGGTTCTGAGAGACAACCGCTCCTTCACCGATTTCTTGGCCGAGGTTCTGTCACCTGCGAAGATTTTAGCTATAAACGTTGTCTGGCTACCCGATGGGACTGAAGAGACAATCATAACCGTGGATGACATCTCGAAGCTTCAGTTCCCCGTCGAGGACATCATAGAGGTTACGCGAGCCCTTAAAGGGCGTGTGATAAGAATCGAAAAGGCCGCGCCGCGACACTGAGAGACCTCCTCCTGTCTCTGTTGAAGCTCAGAATTTTTACACATCTTTAAATATGTGGGATAGAGACTGAAAACCGGTCTCAGGACCATATGGTTGAGGATAGGGCTTCTATAGCTGGCTTAGGCTATGAGCAGGTAAGGCCTGGCATGGTCAGGCCTGAGCTTGACGGCAAGAAGGTTTGGCTCTATGGATGGGCTCATGAAATCCGTGATCTTGGCTCCCTCTTCTTCATTGTTCTCAGGAGTTGGGATGGAATCTGCCAGGTTACTTTCAGCCGCTCCACACTCGAGAAAGTCTACCTCGAGGCACTCGATAGCCTGACGCGCGAATCCGTGGTGAGGGTTTGGGGGACTGTGAGGGTTGCTCCCCAGTCGAGGCTTGGAGTCGAGGTGAAGGGCGAGGGTATCGAGATAGTTGCGAGAGCTGTCGAGAAGCTCCCTTACGATGTTACGGGTAAGGTATCAGCCTCGATGACTACGCGGCTGAACTACAGGGTCTTGGACCTGAGGAAGCCTGTGAACACGTCGATATTCCTGATAGCTGACACAGTCTTTGAAGCCATCAGAGAGTTTCTCCGCGTGCAGGGCTTCATAGAGGTTAGGACGCCCAAGATCATAGCTACCGCCACGGAGGGAGGTGCGGCGCTCTTTAAGGTCGACTACTTTGGAAAGAGCGCTTACCTGGCTCAGAGTCCACAGCTCTACAAGGAGGAGCTTGTAACAGTCTTTGAGCGTGTCTTTGAGATTGCGCCATACTTTAGGGCGGAGGCCTCTCACACCCGCCGGCATGTGAGCGAGTTTACTTCGGTCGACATCGAGGCGGCCTTCATGAACTACGAGGATGTGATGAGGGTTCTAGAGGAGATGGTGGCTTATGTTATTAAGAGAGTGGTGGAGGATAGGAGGCGTGAGCTAGAGCTTCTGGGCGTCTCTCTAAGGCCTCCCAAAACTCCTTTCAAGAGGATAACATATGATCAGGCATTAAAGGACTTGGAGGAGCTCGGCCATCATAAGAGCTGGGGAGGAGACTTGGAGACCCCTGACCTGAGACATCTCGCCAAGAAATATACGGGCTTCTACTTCATCACGCATTTCCCGACGGCCATAAAGCCTTTCTACATACAGCCAGATAGTATGAACCCTCAAGTCTCTGAATCCTTCGACCTCATGTATCAATGGCTCGAGCTGGCCTCCGGTGGGACGAGAATATCCGACCCCGCCCTACTCAGGAGGAGGCTTGAGGAGCAGGGGCTTAATCCTGAAAGCTTCAAGCACCACGTCGAGGTTTATAGCTATGGGATGCCTTTTCACGCAGGGTGGGGTCTCGGCTTCGAAAGGCTGCTCATGGTGATTACGAGGCTGACGAACATCAGAGAGGTGATTTTGTATCCGAGGGACAGGTTCCGTCTCACGCCATGAGTGACCCTGTCGAGGAGTTCAAGGAGTTGTCTAGGAGGATCTTTGAGAAAGACTTGAGCTGGGAAGAGGTTGAGGAGCTGGCGTATAGGTGGGCTGGTCTCAAGAAGAGGCTTAGCTCTGGGTTAAAGAATGCTGAGCCGACAAGTGAGGAGGTCGAGTATCTGAAGAGGAGGATATTGGAGCTTAGGTCGATGGCGGGTATTGATAACCCCTCTGAGTGAGGGAGGAGTAAGCCAGTCTTTGAGGCGGTGCAAGGATTACGTTGAACATGTTTTCCTGAAATAGCGTATAAATCTTGGTTATTAGCCGATTGAGATGTTGACCCCCGTAGTCGACGCTGCACTCTGGACACTTCTACTCTACCTCCTCCTCACAGCCATTGCTCCGCCTGTGTTTTACCTTGTCTCGGTCTTATTAGCGCCGCGTAGGCCTTCTCGTGTCAAGAAGATGCTCTTCGAGTCTGGGCAGGCACCTCTACCGTCGAGGGCCGCGCCCTTTCCCATAGAATACTTCCCCTACGTCATCATCTATATCGCTTATGCCGTCTTCGCCGTCATAGCCTTCATAGTTGTCCTAGATATGCTGAGAAGCAGTGAGAGTCTGATTCGCGGGCTGCTCATTCTCTCAGTAATAACTGCAGGGGCCATCTACGCCTCTGCCCAGCTCCCATCCTTGAAGCAGCGGCTAGAGAGGGGTGCAACGGCTTGATAGACCCAGTGCAGCAGTTTCTCCAAATATACAACGCTATGCCTGAAGCTATTCAAACGCTCCTACGTTTCCTGTATAGCGAGTCATTCATAAAGGCGGCCATCTTCCCCGGCGCGCTCTTCAGCACTCTGCTCGGAATCTTTGCGGTCTGGTTCGAGAGGAAACTCTTCGCGCGGGTTTCCCTCAGAATCGGCCCCCTCAACGTAGGAAAGGTCGCCGGAATACTGCAGCTGATCGCAGATGCGCTAAAATTCCTCTCAAAGGAGAGGATAATACCCGAGGGCGTCAATAAGCCTCTTTTCGTCCTCATGCCCTGCCTTGCACTAATATTATCGCTACTGCTATACGCCTTCCTACCCTTCGGAGCCGGCTGGGTGATATATCCGTCAGACATAGGCCTACTCTTATTCTTCCTAGTAACTGCTTTGTCCCCTCTCCCCATTATCTTGGCGGGATACGCCTCGAGAAGTAAATACCCGTTCATTGGCATGTCGAGAATCGCTTTACAGCTCTTCGGATACGAAGTCCCTCTCTTCCTAGCCCTCACAGGAGTTGTTCTATCAACCCGCACACTGAACCTAGAGAAGATAGTTGAGGCGCAGGTTGCCGTCCCGCTGGCCGTCACACAGGTGCTTGGATTCATCGTGTTCTTGGTTACCTTGCTTGCCGAGACCGAGAGGCTTCCTTTCGACATCCCTACAGCCGAAGGCGAGATTGTCTTCGGCTGGCAGACAGAGTACTCTGGCGTCTACTTTCTCATGATTCAGCTAGCCATGTTCGAGAAAGTCCTGGCCTTCTGCTTCTTAGGGACTCTGCTCTATCTCGGAGGCTGGCTGGGGCCTCCGATCCCCGGAATCCCTGAGAGCATCTCAGCACCCATCTGGATGATCTTGAAGGCGCTCGTACTGTTCACACTAGTAGCGCTTCTGAGAGGAGTCTATCCCCGGCTGACCATCGAGAAGGTCCTAGACCTGGGGTGGAAATACCTCATACCACTCGCCTTCTTGAACCTGATAATAACGGCCGGCGTGTCTCTCGTCGGCGAGTCCTGGTCTATAACCCTCTAACGCATTAAACGGTTTATCAGAAGGAGACACAGCCATTCCCCAGTGAGGCATGAAGGTGCCTGATTCACGTATCGAGATCTTCCTTGAGATGGAGGAGAGATATCGGGTGCGAGACGCTGAGTATTTCAGGGGCCTGCTCAAGCATCATGACTTCACTATTAGGGCCCGCGCTACGTGTGTGCTGGCTGAGCTGGGTGGGCGCGAATACATCAGGGACTTGGCCGAGGTTTTGCTACGCGACGAGAATCCTATAGTGAGGCATGAGGCCGCCTACTCGCTGGGGCAGCTGGGCTATAGAGAGGCCATACCCTACTTGGTGGAGTCGTTGAAGAGAGACCCACACCCCATAGTCCGCCACGAGTCAGCCATCGCCCTCGGAGTTATCGGGAGCGACGAGGCATCCTCGGACTTGGAGGAGGCCTTGAAAGACGAATCGCAGGATGTGGTAGACTCGGCCATTATCGCCCTGAGCAACATCGCCTTCTGTAAGAGACTATTTACTGTTCGGCGCGACGAGTGGTCGGAGGAGTTCGCCCGTAAAACGGGGGGTTGAAGACGGCCTTTTAACCTCCTCTAGCCCTTTTGAATCGAAACTCCAGCCCGGTCGCTAAGATGTTGGCCCTTGATATTGTGTAAACTGCCTGCTGGGCCAGCAAACCATGCTCGACTGTGGAGAGATTATAGCCGCTCCTCTCAAGCTTCTCCTTCATACTCCTAAGATTTTCTACCAGGTCCCTCATCCCGCTGAGATGCGCGGCCTCGCCGACGGATTCCAGAGAACCAGCTTTCGCACAGGCTTCCTGAATAAACCTATAATCATCTGTCTCGAGGAACCCCCTGAGGTCAGTCACAATACTCCTCAGAGTCCTCCACACCTCCCTAGCACCAGCAGCCTTTTGACGGGCAGACAACGCGAATAACCCGTCTAGCCAGCTTTTATATTTGAAGAAGCTAAAACATCCAAAAGCCCAGGAGGGTGTGGAGGCCGGCAGGGAAGACCGAACCCGCCTCCCTAAAGACATCCTTAGTCGAGTATGAGGAGCTCGGGTCTTGACCAGACCCTGAACTGGAAAGACATCTGGCCGACCCCTCTGGATACATAGAGGTGGACTTCGCCGCCGAGCCTGTAGTGCCCTCTTACGTATCTCGAGTTTGAGTATATGGTGTGTCCGTTAAGGACGAGTCCTCCGTGTGTATGGCCGGAAAGCACGAGGGCCCTTCCTTTCACGCTGTCCGCAGCGTTGGGGTCGTGGGCTATGACGAGCCCGTTGAGTCTGAGCTCCTGATATCTTCTTTCCTCGCTCCAATCATATCCAAAGACTGGGCCAACGGATGTCTGCACATGCTCATTGAACAAGACCTCGAACCCCCTACTCCTAAGAGCCGCGGCCACTTCTTTGGCATGTCCACTCCAGTATTCGTGATTTCCGAGAACCGACAACTTCTCCTTCACGTCAAGCTGGTCAAGAAACTTCCCGACAGCCTCTAAATTCTTTGTCTCCTCATCAACTAAGTCGCCCCCAATAACCAGCATGTCTGTGTCAACATCCTCTAATGCCTTCAAGGTTTTCTCGACATGAGCCTCGCCAATCTCGTGAATATGGAGGTCAGGTAGGAAGGTAAGCCTAGCTCCCAGCCCCACATGAAGATGCGTGACCTCAAGACTATAGTCTACAGACCGCAATGCCGCTGCAGAGACAAAGAGCGCGGCTCCACCCACGATGGTGCCTGTCAAGAACTGTCTTCTATCAAATTGCTGCCCAGAGCTTCTCGGTTGACCCGTGCCCTCTTTATGCTTCTGAGGATCGGGGCCGTGAGTCACTGTCCATTCCCACGCACGTGCAAGGAGTCTGTCTCAAGATATTTAAGCTCTACCCGTGAGCTGGTCTAGAGCTCGAGTTTTATACCCCTGCTCTCCATGTATTTCTCGAAGTGTTCTCGGCTGTAGCTGCCTATGTAGGGTGTTGGGGGCTGACCATATTCCTCCCTCAGGTATGGTGCGATTTCAGAGCCCAGCATCTTGATGAATCCTATCGGGTCTCCGCTGACGGAGAAGGCGATGTGTCTGAAGCCCAGCCTCAGATATTTCTCTAGATATGTCGTGATGTCGTCGGCCTTTGTCGCTACTAAGAAGACTTCCTCGACCAGCTTCTCTGAAACCCTGTTGCCATGCATCTCGATATATCTCGGGTCATAGATGTTCAGGTCAAAGAATATTGGTAGAAGGGTGCCGCGCCAGGGTAGGAGAGATTTTAACGCCCTCTCGCGGTCTTGCTCATGGTACCCCACATGTACGAGTATCGACTTCTCTATCTCCTCCCCCGTCCTACCCACCTCTCTCGCGCCCTTATCCAGCGCTGGGAAGAGCTTCTGGGTATAGACTGTGTGGTCGTCGACGGGCAGGGTCATAAAGGCGTCGGCCAGGGCCCCAGCCAACTTAGCCCCCCTCACGCCGCTCGAGGCTATGTGTATAGGTATGCTCGAAGGTGGCGGGTCGTATAGCTTGGCTTTGACGACGCCATAATATTTGCCTCGATATGTTACCTGCCTCCCCAGCCATAGGAGCCTTATGATGAAGACGGCCTCCTCAAGCCTTTCTAAGCGTTCGCGGTAGGATGGCCATGTGAAGCCGCAGGGCACCTCGTTTAAAGCCTCGCCAGTTCCTACGCCGAGGAACATCCTGCTCGGAAAGAGATTCTGCATAGTCGCAAAAGCTTGGGCGACGATTGGCGGAGGATACCTGAAGAGTGGGCATGTGACGCTGGTGCCCATAATTATCTTTTTTGTTAGGGCTCCTACCGCCGAGAGGGCTGACCATATGAAGACTCCGTGCGCTCCTGTGTCAAACCAGGGGTGAAAATGGTCCGACCCCCACACAACGTCCAATCCACTCTTCTCAGCCTCGACGCCATGCCTCACAAGCTCTTGAGGCGAATACTCCTCCGACGCCAAAACAACGCCTAACCTGACCCAGCTCAAATCCAAATACACCTATCAGAAACACCTGAACCTAGGATGGCTAAATACGTAATCCCAGCCCCTGAGGGTGGTAAAACTACTGGCCGAGCTTGGCTCTCAGCCAACCATAAATCGCATCTATCGGGTTGGTTGACGGCGGGTTAGTTGAGACCTTCTTACCCGCGAGCATGAAGGGGTTATAGACGAGGCCCTGACGCGATATTGACGAGAGCTCAACATCAGGAGTCATCTCAAGGGCATAGAAGGGGCACGCATCAACGCAGAATCCGCAGAACACGCACCTACCATAATCAACCTGCGGGAGATAAGACTTCTTGTTCTGTGGATACTTGAGGTCTCTCTTCTGAACCGAGATTCTGACGGTGCATCCGTCTTTCGAAGCTTCATACGTGATGGCGTCCGGGAACTTGTCCTCAATAATGTTGAAGCTCCACCCCCTCTCCGTCAAGGCGTCGAAGCTGTCGTCGAGATAGTTGTTGTAGAATGTCCCGACGTTGTGCTCCCAGACAGCGTCTATGTTAAGACTGATTCTCACCCTGCCGTCAGCCCTCGAGACCCTCTTCAAATCAGCGACAAACCCCTGCAACGGGTGGGAGCCGCCAGCCACGGATCCAGGCTCTAAGAGCGGCCCAGAAACCCCCTCCAACAACTTCTCAAAAAACTCGGGAAGAGATCCCTTGCCTGCAGTGAAATCATTGTAATGTTTCTCCTCCACCTCTAGAGAGATGTCGAAGGCATAAACCATCGTGATTGCCTCTGAAATGTTCTGGCACGCGATATCGCAGAGACTGCAACCCGTACATTTTTCGAGAATGAGTAGGTGCCTGCCCTTGAAGCCCGGGTATGCGAAGCCCTGCTTTGGGTCAAATCTGTAATTTTCTGCAGGCAGGGTAGGGACCTCCTCGTACGGATATTTGTAGGTATATGGCTTGAAGAAGATGTGCTTGGCCGCCGTCCAGATCGGCCTCAGGACCTGTCTTATCAGCGTATCTGCTGGCATCTGAGGTATCCAGCGCGGTGAGTCTAATTTAAACGCTACCGGTAGCCTCAAGACGCGTTATTATGAAGCCGCTCAAGAGATTTCACCGGGCTATGTTGAGTTTGGGGGAAGAGATAGTTGAGAGGTTGAAGAAACACTACAGCGTCGAAGCCCGAGAATATGTCTCGCTCTTCGCATATCTAAGGAGCAGAGACCCTTACGAGGTCCTCATAGCCACGATACTCTCACAGAACACGACCGATAAGGCGGCGCTCCAAGCTTTGGAGAGGCTGGAGGAAAAGGTCGGGCTCACCCCTTCAGCCATCTCTAAAGCGCGGAGAAAGAGTATCGAGGCCGCAATACGTGTTGCGGGGATGTATCGGTCAAAGGCCAGCTTTCTCCAAGAGACTTCGAGAATCATAATGAGTGAGTATGGAGGCTCGATGAGAAACCTGCTCTTGGGAGACCCGGGCAGCGTTAGGGAGAGGATTAAAGGATTGCCGGGCGTGGGGGACAAGACCGCCGATGTCCTACTCACGACAACCGGGATTCTACAGACAGTTCCAATCGACACCCATGTAGGGAGGGTCGCGGAGCGTCTCGGACTGGTGAGGAGGGGCGCGAGCTACGGCGAGGCGCGGGCAAGCCTCGAAGCAGTCTTTAGAGAAGAGCATAGACACCTTGCACACCTCCTGCTCATAGCTCATGGGCGAAGAGTCTGTAAGGCAAGAAAACCGCTCTGCGATGACTGCCCCCTCACGGATCTCTGCAAATACTATGCCGAGGCGAGAGGAGCCAAGACTGCATAACGTTCCGCGGCGTTTAGCCCCGTTGCTCTATATATAAGAGTAGGCTGCTTTGCGGCGCTATCGTCTGCAGCTTCTTTCTAATGGCTCATCGGCATGGCCAGAAATAGCCATTTCACTCACCCTAATCAGCGATGCGCCATATGCACTTGTCTTCAGCTTGTCTATCCAAAGATTCTCGAACAGCTATGTGGGATGTTGACAAAATTTATCTTTCCCGAACGTTTAGTAGTCTCGATGTCTTATGCCGTGGGCTAAGGGGCCGCGGGAGAGGATTCGGCTACTGGAAGGCCTGCTGAGTGAGAGGCGCCTAGAGGGTGCCGTGATCTCGGGTAAAAAAGAGGTCTACTACTTTACAGGATTCATGACTTGGAGGCTTTTACTGCCCACCTACCTCTTTCTACGCTCCGGCCGTGAGCCCGTCCTCTTCACAGGCTTGACCGACGCGGCCCTCGCCTCTCAGACCTTCGGGGGCAGAATAGAGGTCTATGAAAACTACAAGCTGGAGGAGAGGATGGTAGCGTATCCTGGATACGTGGCCTCTGAGTCGGAGAAGTTCATCAGAGACTACTTTGCAGGAGCCACAGCAATCGGGGCTGATTCCTGGAACCTGCCCCACTCTCTCTACGCAGCCCTCCAGCGCAGCATCCCAAACGTTGAGGTGGCCGACATATCACAGGACATCCTCGCCATGAGGACGATCAAGCACGAAGACGAGCTTGAACTCATCTCAAAAAGCTGCGAGCTAGCTGACAAGGCCTACGCGATGGCTAGGTCGCTCGTCACTCCAGGCCGTACTGAGGTGGAGATCTACTCGGAGATACATAAGGAGCTGAGCAGGCTCGTCGGGACCTTCCAGTATTTCGCGGGCGACTTTGTCTCAGGTGAGAGGACAGTCGCTGTAGGGGGGCCGCCGACTTCGAGGGTCGTTAAGGAGGGTGAGCCCTTCATATTCGATCTATGGGTTACCACAAAGGAGTATTGGTCGGATACCTGCAGGACCTATGTGGTAGGTGGGAAGGCTGAGGAGGGTCTCAGGAAGCTTCACTCAATAGTGTTGAAGGCCATGGAAGCCGGAATTCAGATGCTTAAGGCAGGTGCCACGGGAGCACAGGTCTACCGGTCAATCCACTCCGTCTTCAAAGACGCCGGTTACGCAGAGTTTTTCCCACACCACGCGGGACATGGGATAGGTCTAGACGGTCAAGAGCCCCCGTTCTTCATACCTAGATCAAGCGACGTTCTGAAGCCCAATATGGTGGTTACTCTCGAGCCTGGGCTCTACGTGCCAGGAGTGGGGGGAGTTAGGGTGGAAAACGACTTCCTAATCACTGAGGAAGGCCCTAAACAATTGACGAAAGCTACGATGAGCCTTTGATAAACGGCTACGATCTTCCTCCTTCACCTATTTCTTTGAGCAGGGCCTCGTAAGCTATCTTAACCTCTTCTACGGCGGCCTCATCCTCAAGCGTCGTCACGTCTCCGATAGGCTTCCCCGTAGCCAGGGCCCTCATTATCCGCCGCATTATCTTTCCGCTCCTCGTCTTCGGCAGCTTACTAACTATGAAGATGCTCTTGGGCTCAGCTATTGCGCCTATACGCTCTCTAATCCACCTCCTCAGCTCATCCCTAATCTGCGGTGTGTGTGGGGCGTCCGACTTGAGGACAACATAGGCTATGGGGACCTCGCCCTTTACGTCGTCTGGTGCGCCCACAACGGCCGACTCGGCGACATAGGGGTGAGAAACCAGCGCCGACTCGAGCTCGTACGTCCCTATCCTGTGGCCAGCCACTTTCAAGACCTCATCAGACCTCCCCAAGACCCAAACGTACCCGTCGCCATCCTTTATGGCATAGTCTCCCGTGAAGAAGTATCTGAACCTCGAGAAGTAGACCAAGTTGTATCTCTCCGGGTCGCCCAGCATGCCGGTCGGGGGCCCAGGCATCCCTGGCCAAGGCCTCTTGACTATTAAGTATCCCTTGACGCCGTTTGGAACAGGCTTCCCATCCTCATCAACGACATCTACCTCGACTCCTGGTATCGGGGGGCCGTTGGTCCCAGGTTTGAGAGGAACAAGCATCAACCCTGGCGTGTGGGAGATCAAGATCCCGCCTGTCTCAGTCATCCACCATGTGCTCCCCACTGGGCATCTTCCACCGCCTACAAGCTCGAACAGCCACTTCCAGGCAGCAGGGTTTATAGGCTCCCCCACACTGTGAATCAGCCTCAGAGTCGAAAGATCGTGCCTCGTGACGTACCCTGCCCCCATTCTCATGAAAGCCCTCACGGCGGTCGGCGAAGTGTAGAATATCGTCACGCCGTATCTCTCAATTATGCTCCACCAGCGGTCTGGCGCGGGATAGTCGGGCGCGCCCTCATACATTATGATCGAGGCTCCTGACATCAGCGGGCCGAAGACTATGTAGGAGTGGCCCGTGACCCATCCTATATCAGCCGTACACCAATAGATGTCCTCGTCCTTAATGTCGAACACCCACTTCATCGTTGCGTGAAGAATTACGGCATAGCCTCCGGTGTCATGTATTATCCCCTTGGGTTTGCCGGTGGTTCCCGACGTGTAGATGACGTAGAGGATGTCTGTGCTATCCATCTCTTCTGGCGGGACATAGGCAGTTGGTGAGACATCGGCGAGCAGGTCGTCGAGATAAGTGTGCTTGGCAGGGTCAATAGGTGTCTCCGTCTGGCCTACGCGCCGTATCAAGATAATCTTCTCAACCGTTGGGCATGTCTTTACAGCATCGTCAGTAATCTCCTTTGTCCGTAAGATCTTTCCACGCCTATAGTAGCCGTCTGTGGTGAAGACATATCTTGCTCCTAGGTCGCTGATTCTCGAGGCTAGGGCCTCGGCGCTGAAGCCGCTGAAGACTTGTGTAAAGGTGACTCCAATTCTGGCCGCGGCGAGCATCAGGACTGGCAGCTCAGGCACCATGGGCATATAGAAAGCTACCCTGTCGCCTTTCTTGAGCCCTAGCTTCTCCTTCATCACATACGCAACCCTGTTAACATATCTCCACATGTCATAGTAAGTGAGGACTCTTACCTCGAGTGGCTCGCCACTATCTTTAACCGGCTCGCCCTCCCATACTATCGCAACCTTATTCTTCCTCCAAGACTTAACGTGCCTATCTAGGCACAGATAAGACATGTTCAGTTTCCCGCCAACGAACCACTTATAAACGTTCGGATACTCGCCAGGCTCCATCACCTTCGAGAAAGGCTTGAACCACTCGAGTTCCTTAGCCACGCTGGCCCAGAACTCCTCAAACCTCTCAAGGGTTGCGCTATGGGAAGCCCAGTAATCTTTCACACTGGTGTTTCTGTGCGACCAATGCTCGAGCACGATTCTCTCATCAAAGTTTAGTGTCTCTCTTACGGGTTCTGGCTGGCTCCGGCTCATAACGTCTTCACGTTATATCATTTATGGGCTGGTTAATAAATCTCCGACCCTGTCCTTATAGGACGTTGTATGTAACCGCTCGAATTATTATGCAGTTGTAAAAAGGCGAAGAATCATAAAAGCTTCAGTCGGCGGGTCGTCTTGTCTAAAATAGCCTCGGGCGCCGGCCCTATGCCTAGAGCTGTAACCGTGCCGGGCTCGAGCTGGGTAAGGCCTGCGTCCTGTATTAAAGCGGTGGGTATGCCGTCCTCCTCCACAGACCTTTTAATCGAAATTAGTTCCTCGGAGTTTGAGGCTGTGACAACTATTTTTCTCTGCCCGGTGCTCAGCCACTTCTCCGCCCACTCAGGCCTCACCTTCAGGGTCTCGAGGTATGCGGTTAAGGATGCGTGTGCGACTTGGGCCGCCAGCTTTCCCCGGCCGATGCGTAGGTCGCGCCTCACAACTATGACCTGTTTAAAGACTTGTTCATCCAAATCCACATCACTGCGAACGGCCGCCTCTCGGAGAGTTCACAACCTTTTTCACGACAACCTGGCTCCCATGCATCGACAGGGCCTCCCTGACCGGCTTAATCAAGGGGCTGGGGGCCACCGCGGCTATTGCCGGGCCTGTGCCTGAGACGCCCGCCCCCAACGCTCCAGCCCGGAGAGCATCGAGTATTGGTTGTGGGTTGATGTTCAGGGCCGCCGCGTGGAGTAGGCCGTTTAGTGTCATCGCCCGCCAGTAATCTCCGCGCTCTGCAATTCTAAAGGCCTCAGACACTAGCTCTTTGATCGGTGTGAGGAGCTCTTTTCTAAATTCGCGCGTATAGGTCTTCCTCTCGGGGACGAGGATGGCCACGGATAAGTCCTCGGCAACCTCTTTCCTCAGCAGTATTCTCCTCGCGTAGTTATCCGTTATGACTACGCCGCCCAGCATGCAAGCTGCCGCGTCATCCAGTGCGCCTGTTATCGAGACGCCTGATCTCTGCGAAGCCTCTGCAATACCTGCTAAGAATCTGTCAGCCTCAATCACCTCCCCCAGCGCATCTAGGACGGCTAGCCCCGCGGCAACTGCCGCCGAGCTCGAGCTCTTCAACCCCACCGCTACGGGTATGTCAGATTCTGTGACAACCCTGAACCCCAACCCCTTTACCCCTGCCAGCTCAGAGATTGTAGATACAACCTCTTTGACGAGGGAGTCGTCGCCAATCCTGTCCTTGTTAACCAGCACCGTCACACCACTCTCATCTGGCTCAGCAACTGCCCGGGTGTGGAAATCCACTCCTAAGGCCGCGCCAAAGCCGGTCGAGATGGCGTTGATTATGGAGACGGCCCCGTGTGCCTCCCCCACCCCTCTCCGAGCCATTTTCCAAGCTACGTTCTGGCGTAGAAAAGATATAAATTGAGCGGATATCCTGTAGAGCCCGCATGAGTAGGGGGAGGGGCGTAGGTCGTAGCGACTTAACACTTCAAACAGCTACTACGACCTATGCCTTCTATTTTGGCCCCTATGCTTAGCGGGCTCTCCTTTCCCCTCCCTCTGCTCTGCAGCTGTGTGGTGGTTGTGATATGGGTAGGTTAGGTGTAGCTATTCTCGGAGCTACTGGAATGGTGGGTCAGATATACGTGCAGATGCTGAGCCGACATCCGTGGTTCGAGATTAAGGCGGTGACGGGTAACTCCTCTGTGGGGAAGAGGCTTGGAGAGGCTTACCGCGGAAAAGGGCACGTGCCTAGCGAGTATGCAGACTTGGAGGTTCTGTCCTCGGACCCTGCGAAGATAGACGCCGACTTGGTGTTCAGCTGCCTTCCAACCAAGGCTGCCAGAGAGGTGGAGCCTAAGTTCGCCGCCGCGGGGTTCCCGGTAGTTAGCGATGCCTCGGCGCACAGATACTGGCCTGATGTACCATTAATCATACCTGAGGTGAATCCTGAGCATATCGAGCTGGTAGAGTCCCAGAAGAAGAGGCGCGGATGGGATGGATATATAGTCACTACTCCGAACTGCACAACGGTGGGGTTCGCACTTCCACTCAAGCCGCTCGTAGACGACTTCGGGCTCAGATACGTCAACGTTGTGACGATGCAGGCTATCTCTGGGGCAGGCTACAGCGGTGTCCCCTCAATGGCCATTCTGGGCAACATTATACCGTACATCGACGGAGAGGAGCCTAAGGTCTCGGAGGAGCCTAGAAAGATTCTGGGGACGCTTGTCGACGGAGAGATAAAGCCCCTTGATGTCCAGATAGATGCGACCTGCACGAGGGTGCCGACGATCGTGGGCCACCTGGAGGCTGTTCAGGTTGAGCTGGAGCGGGATGTCTCCGTGGAAGAGGTCAAGGAGTCCTTGAGCGGGTTTATCGGGTTACCTCAGAAGCTGGAGTTGCCGTCAGCTCCTCGACGTCCAATAAATGTCTTCGACTATGATGAGAGGCCGCAGCCTAGGCTTGATAGCGACGCGGGTGAGGTGCCGGGGATGGTGGTCTCTGTTGGTAGGGTGAGGAAGGGTAAGAGGCCGGGGACGGTGATGTTTGTGTCGCTGAGCCATAACCTCATCCGGGGAGCGGCTGGCTCCGCGATACTGACGGCCGAGCTGCTCTACGCTTTAAGAAAGGTGAGGTAGGGTGGTCTCGGGGAAACAGGTTAGAATTTCGAGGCTGACCGATAGGGGAAGGATGCTCTGCATACCGATGGACCACGGAATAACCTCCGGCCCAATGAAGGGGCTTGACACCATCTACAAGACAATCCGCGAAGTAGAGAGGGGTGGAGCAACGGCCTTCTTGGTACAGAAGGGCATCGTGAAGCATATGCCCGAGCCCCCGAGAATAGGTTTCATAATACATGTCTCAGGGAGCACAGCCCTCGGCCCAGACCCCAACTGGAAGGTCAGAGTGGGAGGCGCGGAGGCCGCGCTGCGGCGCGGAGCCGACGGCCTCTCAGTCCACATAAACATCGGGAGTAAGGCTGAGCCTGAGATGCTTCGGAAACTGGGAGAGATAGCTGACGAGTGTGAATCTTGGGGCCTGCCATTGATAGCCATGATGTATCCGCGGGGAGAGGGGATTAAAGACCCCAACGACCCCAACGTCCTGATGCATGTTGCCCGTGTCGGGGCCGAGCTCGGAGCGGACATAGTGAAGGTGCCTTACAGCGGTAGCGTGGAAACATTTAGGCGTGTCGTGGAGGCTTGCCCGGCTCCTGTGGTGATGGCTGGTGGCCCGAAGATGGATAACGACCTAGCCGTGCTGAAGATGGCTAGAGAGGCGATCGACGCTGGCGCCATGGGCGTCACCATAGGAAGGAACGTCTTCATGCACGAGAGGCCAGCAACCATAGTCAGGGCCCTACGAGCGGTGGTCATAGAGGATAGAAGCCTGGAGGACGCTCTCTCCATACTTGAAAGAGAGGACAAGGTTTGAGCTCGATAAAGCCTAAAGAGATAATCGTCGAGGTCTCCTCGGTCAAAGAGGCTGAAGAGGCTGCGGCCGCAGGCGCCACGGCTCTCCTCTTCAGGGAGGGGGCGCAGCCCGCCGAGCTGAAGACGCGTGCAAGAATCTATACGCTCGGCAGGGACCTTGTGCCGGTTAGGGTCTCGAAGCCCAGTGACGTAGAGGAGGTATACCGCATAGCGAGGACGGGTGTAGAGGCGGTTCTGGTAGAGACGAGTGATGTGAGGATAATACCGCTCGAGAACATTCTTGCGGGGCTTCAGGGAACTGGGACACGAGTCTTTGTCAGGATTGGGAGCGTCGATGAAGCTGAGTCTATGCTTGGTGTGCTTGAGAAGGGTGTTGACGGCGTAATCTATCGCGCCTCCAGCGCAAGCGAGATTGGTCTGCTGTCAGAGATGGTGAAGCAGGTGAGGAGGGTTGAGCTAAGGACTGCGCGTGTAACAGATGTCTTCGACGTCGGCATGGGCGAGAGGGTCTGTGTAGACACGACAGCGATGCTCAGATACGGTGAAGGTCTTCTCGTCGGAAGCATGGCTAGGATGCTCTTCCTCATCCATAACGAATCCGTGGGCTCGAGGTTCACCCCGCCCAGGCCCTTCCGTGTGAACGCTGGCTCAGTCCACCTCTACACTCTAGGTCCAACAGGCAAAACCCTCTACCTCTCAGAGCTGAAGTCGGGTATGAGGGTCTTGATGGTCTCGAAGGACGGCTCTGCAAGGGTTGTGGCGGTTGGGCGCGTAAAGATTGAGAGGAGGCCGATGGTTCAGGTAAACGCGGAGTCGGATGGTACATGGGGCTCCGTGACGCTTCAGAAGGCGGAGACGATAAGGCTTGTGACAGCTAAGGGCGAGATAGTTGACGTAACAACACTCTCAAAGGGCGAGGAGATAATTGTCTGGCTCTCAAGTAAGGCTGCCCGCCACATGGGCATGGAGGTCGACGAATACATCGATGAGGTCTGACATACTTGAGAAAATCTGTGTCTCCCTACTACCGAGAAGCTTAGAGGAGCTTGAGAAGCTCTCTGGCATGGCGCTCGAGGTCGGGGCCAGACTCTTAGAGCTCAGGCTCGACGGTTTAGCTGTTCCAGAGCTGCGGCGTGTCCCAAAGACGGTATCAAGCGGAGCGCCTCGAAAGATCGTGACGCTGAGGCCTAGGCGGGAGGGCGGATTATATACTGGAGGAGAGGCGGAAAGGCTTGAACTTCTAAGGAGTATGTCGGAAATAATGGACTATGTTGACTTGGAGCATGACACTATACACGAAAACCCCGCCTTGGTCGAGGAGTTTAAGGGCATGGGTGTGGAGGTAATATCGTCCAAGCACTTCTTAGACGCCTCGCCCACGGTGGGGGAGATGAGGCGGCTTTTGTCAAGCGACCTGGCCCTCGCCGGGATAGTTAAGATAGTCAACAGTCCGCGGAAGCCCTCTGAGGCGGCTGCAATTCTCTCGCTCTACGCGGAGGAAAGAGTTCGCGGGAGGCTTGTGGCTTTCAGCATGGGTGAGGGGTGGAGCCTAACAAGGATTTTTAGCGTGGTCCTGGGCGCGCCTTTCACTTATGCCTCTCTTCCGGGTCTTGCCGTTGCGCCGGGCCAGCTCAGCTTGCATGAGGTTGCAGAGGCGCTAGAGGTGTTTACCGACTCATGGCGCTCCTCGCAGTCATAGGCCATCCCATATCTCATTCAGCCTCGCCAATCATGCATAACGCGGCGCTCCGCGCGCTCGGCTTACCTCTCAGATACATAGCCATCGACACACGCCCCGACCAGTTCAAAAGGACTCTTAACTCACTTCACGTCCTAGGCTTTAAGGGTCTCAACATAACGATACCGCATAAGGAGGCGGCCGCCCGCCTATCTCTCTCCCTCTCGGAGGAGGCCGAGGCCGTGAGCGCGGTCAATACCCTGCGTAGGATTCATGGGGGTTGGGCAGGATATAACACGGACGTGGCGGGTGTCGAGAGGAGCATCGCGCCTCAGATTGAGGATGGCGCCGGCTGCTGCTTAGTTCTTGGTGCAGGGGGCTCGGCTGCGGCCGCCCTCTATGCTCTTTGGAGGCTCGGTGTGGGTCGGGTTGTATTAGCCAATCGGAGCCCAGAGAGGGCCGAGGCTCTGGCTTGGAGATTCAGGGAGAAGCTCGGCCTAGATATCAAGGTTGTCGCGCTGGGAGAGGCTGGAAGAGAGGCGCGCAAAGCCTACATAATAATCAACGCAACGCCCCTTGGCCTAACATACCGCGAAAGCCCCCTACGCCCTGAAGACCTGTCTAAAAACCACGTAATCCTCGACATGGTCTACTCGCCCCGCACCACGCCGCTACAGGCTGTAGCCGAGCAGGCGGGCTCAAAATACATCGACGGCGTCAAGATGCTTGTGGAGCAGGGAGCCGAGGCCTTCAGAATCATAATTGGGTTGGAGCCTGACCGCGCCTTGATGGAGAGGGCTGTGAGGATTTGGCTGGCTAGGAGGAGGGACCCAACATGATAGTCAAGGTTAGGGGGAGTGGCCTGCGGGGGGAGGTCAGGGCGCCTCCCAGCAAAAGCTACACACATAGAGCTGTCTCAGTCGCCCTACTAGCACCCGGTGCATCAACCATAAACAACCCCCTCTACTCAAGAGACACAGAGGCCACAATCAACGCCGCCAAACTCTTCGGAGCCCAACTCGAGGCCCGGGAACAAGCAATAACGATGCATGGGCTCAGTAAGCCGCAGACCCCCGAAAACGTCGTGGACGCCATGAACTCCGGCACTACCCTCAGAATCATGACCTGTGTAGCCGGGCTAGTGAAAAAAGGCTACACAGTACTCACGGGGGACGAGAGCCTTAGAAAGAGGCCCATGCAGCCGCTTCTCGACGCCCTAGGCCAGCTCAAGATAAAGGCCTGGTCCTCCAAGCTAAACGGCACCGCGCCAGTCATAGTTGAGGCCGGGGAGATGGGTGGAGAATGCGTCATCAGGGGCGACATCAGCAGCCAATTCATCACAGGCCTCCTAATAGCGGGTAGCTGCACAGCTGAAGGCGTCAAGGTCAGGGTCCAGGGCAGGCTGGTGTCCAAACCATACATCGACGCGACGATCAACGTCATGAAAGCCTTCGGAGCGTCAGTCGAGAGAGAAGGATACAGCCTCTTCTACTCAAATCCGAGCGGATACCACTCCACAATCTTCACGGTGCCTGGTGACTACGGGCTCGCAGGATTCATGATGGCCGCGCCCCTCGTGGCGGGGGGCCGCGTCAAGATCTCGGGCCTCGACCCCTCGCTCCCCCAAGCCGACTATAGAGTAGTCGAGATAATCAGAGCTATGGGCGCCGATGTGCGGGAGGATGAGGGCTGTGTTGAGGTGAGTGAAGCAGGGTTGAGAGGTGTTGATGTTGAGCTGAGCGATAGCCCGGACCTGCTTCCCGTCGTCGCTGTTTTAGCCTCTGTTGCCGAGGGTGAGACCAGGATACGGGGTGTCGGTCATGCAAGATATAAGGAAAGCGACCGGATAAGCGCCCTCGCGTCAGAGCTCTTTAAGGCTGGAATACGCGTCCAAGAACTGCATGACGGCCTCGTGGTGGGTGGAGGGCGGCTGAGGCCCGCCAGGCTAGACCCGCGGGGAGACCACAGGCTATTCATGGCCTTCGCACTCCTCTCATTGGCCTCGGGGGGTGGGCTAGAGGTCCTGGACCCTGAGTGCGCCTCAGTGTCATACCCCCAGTTCTTAGACGACCTTAAAAAACTGGGATGCGAGGTGGAGGCCCGTTGAGCGGTAACATGCTGGGGAAGAGGTTTGTGGTTCTGAGCTTCGGGGAAAGCCACGGCCGATGCGTCGGCGCGGTCATAGACGGCTGCCCCGCCGGACTCAGGATCTCCGAGTCAGATATCCAGTCACTATTAGACCTGAGAAGGCCGGGTCAATCCATAGTAACTACGCAGCGAAAGGAGGAGGACAAGGTCGAGATACTCAGCGGCGTCTACAACGGATACACGACAGGAGCACCAATAGCCATGCTCATATGGAATAAAGACGTGGTGTCGAGCGACTACAACAAGGTTCTCGAGACACCTAGACCGGGGCACGCAGACTACTTCGCGCGGCTGAAGTACGGAGGGTTCAACGACCATCGTGGAGGAGGTAGATTCTCGGGAAGAATCACGGCCGGCTTCGTGATGGCTGGGGCCGTGGCTCTGAAACTGCTAAAGATAACACTAGGGGTCGAGATATTAGCCTACAGCAAGAGAATCGGGGGAATAGAGGCCAAACCAACTCCAATAGAGTCTATTAGAGAGAAGAGATGGAGTAACGATGTGAGGTGCCCCGATGAAGAGGTGGCCGAATCCATGAGGCAGGCTATCATCGAAGCCAGAGCCGCAGGAGACTCTCTTGGCGGAATAGTTGAGTGCATCGCAATCAACGTGCCACCCACACTGGGCGAGCCAGTCTTCGACTCCCTCGACTCAGACCTCGCCAAAGCCCTTCTAAGCATCCCTGCAGTTAAGGGCGTAGAGTTCGGGGCCGGGTTCAGGGCAGCGGATATGAGGGGGTCAGAGCATAACGACCCCTTAGGCATAGTTAACGGCCGAGTCGCGCCTCTCACAAATAACGCGGGAGGAATAGTCGGAGGCCTCTCCACTGGAGGTGAAATAGTCGTTCGAGTCGCTTTCAAGCCGGCCTCCTCAATATCTAAGCCGCAGCGCACACTCAACGTGAGCAAGGGAGTTATGGATGAGGTGGTCGTAACTGGGAGGCATGACCCGACCGTAGTCCCTCGAGCGGTCCCTGTGGTCGAGTCGATGGTGGCTATAGTGCTGGCTGACCACGCGCTCAGGGCGGGCCTCATACCGCCCGTTCTGCGAGGTGATGCGGGATGAGTATGGACGAGGTAAAAAGCCTGAGGAATGAGATAAGAGAGGTAACCGAGGAAATCTTAAGGGCCATCGCCAAGAGGAACAGGCTAGCCGAGAGGCTTGGGCAACTGAAGAGTGCCCTAGGCATGGAAGCAGTTGACCTTGAAGCTGAGGCAGAGCTGAGGACACACATAGCGAAAACCGCGCAGGAGAATGGCTTAGACCCGGAACAAGCACAAAGAATACTCAGCCTCCTAATACAGGAGGCCGTGAAGATTCAACAGCCTCAAAAAACATCCAGAATAACCCACATGGATATCTTCAGACGCGCCAAACAAATAGAGATGAGCGGCGAGAAGGTATACCACCTAGAGGTCGGTGAACCAGACTTTGGAGCGCCAACGCATGTAGGAGAGACACTTAGCTGGGCAGCGCTAAACGGATATGCCGCTTATGGTGAGGCAAAGGGAAGACCCGAGCTACGTAACGCAATAAAAGAGCTGCTCCGGGAGAGAATCGGCGTGGATGTCTCTCCTGAGCAGATAGTCGTTACGCCTGGCGGGAGATTCGCTGTCTACTTGGCTGCAGCTGCCACGCTAAGGCCAGGAGACCAAGGAGTAGTCATCGACCCATCTTGGCCCCTATACAAGCAAGTAGTAGAGATGATGCACTCAAGAACACTAAAGCTCCACACAACGGTGGAGGATGGGTGGAGGCCAAGGAGAGAAGACATAGAAAGAGTTCTGAAACAAAAACCACGCACAATCTTCATCAACTACCCCAACAACCCCACGGGTATCACGCTAAAACCCGCCGAGATGTCTGAGTTGGTCGAAGAGGCCAGGCGTAGAGACGCTTACCTCGTAAGCGACGAAGTATACATGGACTACTGCTTCACTGAGTTCACTTCAGCCCTCCAAAGCGGATATGAGAAGACAATCATAATAAACTCGTTCTCAAAGAGCTGGGGAATGACAGGATACCGCATCGGCTACCTCATCGCGAGCAGAGAGGTGGCCGACAGGGCCGCTCGAATTCTATCACAGCTAGTGACGTGTGTCCCAGAGTTCATACAGATGGCGGCAATAAAGGCTGTGAGGGATAGTGAGACCCCGAAGCAGTACGGCGACACAATGAGGAGAAGGCTCGAGATGGTGTGCAAGGAGCTCGACAAGATAGGCTCCAACTACGTCAAACCGGATGGAGGGATGTATGTCTTCCCAAAGATAGGGGACAAAGGCTTTGACTCCGCCCAATTCTCCCTCAACCTCCTCGAGAGATCACGAGTGGCCGTAGCCCCTGGAACAGCGTTCGGCGACTACCCTGAATACATCAGGATATCGGTGGGCCTAGGCGAGGAAGACCTGAGGAGAGGCCTGCAAATACTTATAGAGAACCTCCAACAGAGCCGAGGCTAACCAGCTACACAATTATCCGCTCAGTTTTACCATCATACACGTGAAGCTTCTCCTCGTCGAACCCTACCCAGACACTCTGACCTATACTCAGGTGCAGCGGCTGAGTAATCGCCTTGATTATCTCTGAATCAATCTTCAGGTCCACAACCATGTTTGCGCCCTGATGCTCAACTACGTAGACCTCGCTAAGGAAGACGGAGTTTGGGGCCCTCTCCACAGATAACCTAATGTCTTCTGGCCTCAAACCCAACAACACCTCAGACGACTGAGCCCCCCTCACTACAGCCTCTGAATACGCAGCAGACAAGGAATAGCTGAAGTAACCCGCGTCCAGAATAACCGAGCCGCCCTCCTGCCTTACACTGGCCTTAACCATGTTCATAGGTGGGCTGCCGATGAAGGTCGCTACGAAAACATTGGCAGGCTTGTTGTATATCGTGTATGGGTCATCATACTGCTGCACCTTCCCTTTATTCATGACGGCTATCTTGTCAGCCATCGCCATTGCCTCAGCTTGGTCGTGAGTCACGTAGACAGTCGTAGTCTTAAGCTCTCTCTGAAGCCTCTTAAGCTCGGCCCTCATGAACAGCCTCAGCTTCGCGTCTAAGTTGCTGAGAGGCTCATCCATAAGGAAAACCCTGGGCCTCCTGATGATGGCTCTGCCGAGAGCGACCCTCTGCTGCTCACCACCACTAAGCTGCCTAGGCCTCCTCTCAAGGAGATGCTGAATTCCAAGAAGATCAGCAACCTCCTTCACCCTCCTGTCAATCTCACTCTTCTCAAACTTCCGCATCTTGAGCGGAAAAGCCAAGTTATCATAGACCTTCATGTGGGGATAGAGAGCATAGTTCTGAAAAACCATTGCAACATCTCTGTCCTTGGGTGGGAGGTCGTTAACGATGCTGTCGCCTATCCATATCTCGCCTTGGTCAGGAGTCTCTAGGCCTGCTATGCAGCGGAGAGTCGTAGTCTTCCCGCACCCCGAAGGCCCCAGCAATACGACGAAATCCCCGTCCGGAATATCTAGAGACACGCCATCCACGGCGACAACCTTATCAAACCTCTTATAAAGCTCCTTCAGTCTTACAGTGGCCATTCTTCAACAAGTCTTTTGAAAATTTGCTTATAAACTTTAACTACTGCTCACTCTGCCAGAGACTCTACGAGTTTGAGGGCCTCGTGAATAGTTAGATCACTTATTCTTTTATTGGCAAGTTGCTGAGGCGCCTCATAACCCATCCTCCTCAAAACTTTTCCTAAAACATGTCTCCTGTCAGTGAAAATGTATTTCAGTAGAGTGAGCTGTGCGTGACTAAGGGGTTTTTGCAGGTTTCTCTGCATCTTGACTATGCATGATGTGACGCGGGGTCGTGGGCTGAAGGCTGAGGGCGGAACTGTGTCATGTATCTCGATGCTGTAAAGCATCTGGGAGACTAGGCTGATGTAGAGGTAGTTCCTGCTGCCGGGTGGCGCGGATAGCTTGTGGGCGAATTCTTTCTGGAGGGTCAATACTACGAGCCGCGCCTGGGGATTCGCTATTATCCACTCGATTAGCCTTCTCGATATATGATATGGCGGGTTACCAACAACCATAGTGAAGCCTATGGAATTAACCCTGAGTATATCCCCAACGATCACCTCAACATTATCTTTGCCCTGTAGCCTCTGCTTGGCTATGGCCGCGAGCTCGGGGTCTATCTCTATAGCTATGACCTTGCAGCCTTTCTCGGCGAGGAGATGAGTTAGCCTCCCATCTCCGCATCCAGGCTCAACAACTATGTCGGACGGAGCGGGGTCTGCCAGTTCAACGATTCTTTCAAGTAATCCTCTGCTAACTGTGAAGTGCTGACTAAGCCCTCTCATAGCTCTTGTTGAGCAGGTGGGCGCGTGAAGAGCCAGTGCTTTGCGTTGGGGTCGGACAGCTCCTCAATTATCCTCTTCACAACTATCTTCTCTACATTCTGTATTCCAACGCGCTCCTCTATGTCTTTAAAGCTCTTGAAAGGTTCTCTGCCTCTCTCCTCTATTATGCGCATAAAGAGCTTCTTGCCTATGCCGGGGAGCGCCTCTAATGCGTGGAATCGCGGCGTGAGTGGCCCACAGTTGTTTATGAACTCAACGATTCTGCCCTCTCTCTGCCTGACGAGTGTCTCGACCGCTCTCTCAAGCTCGTATTTCGCGTTCTCTGTCAGCTCGCTGTAACTGATCCTCCTTATTATCCTGATAAGAGGCCGGGGAACATCTTTGCCAATATATATCCGCATGCCCGGCCTCGGGTTAAGGCTGTTGTTGATCGCGGCCTCCAAAAGAGTGAAGTATTCTACTCCAAGTATCTGTGCGAGAAGCATCCCCCTCTCCATACTCTGCGACCTTTCAAGTCGCGTAGAAGGAACTATGTCGAGAACTATTGCCTCATCCTCGTATAACTTAGGTCGGGCTCGCTTCATGACGCTTCTATTCTTGCACTTGGTCAGCGCCTACCTCTTCACTAACGTATGACTGGATGGTCTGGACGATTTCTGAAAGTTTCTGGTCGGAAAAAAGTATGCTTGAGACGAGACGCTTATACCCAGACAGGGCCGCCCTCAACTCGCTCACGTCTGTCGGCGCGATGTTGACTATCTGGCATGCTTCTTCCGGCTCGAGTCCAAACTTTTCCTGAAGCTCCTTGGCCAGCTTCCTCGCTTTATCGGCGGGGAGCTTCGAAAACAATGAGGCGTAGTTGTAGACTCGGAGCTGGAGGGGTGTAAGCTCCTCCTTCTTGGCAGATAGGAGCTCTAAGACCTCCGGAACTGTTATAGGAGTATACGATGTGATCTTTCTTGGCAAGCCACCCGCTCACCCCGCAGGTAACGGCTTGATATGCTCTGGTAAGACGTGCAGCTTCTTTAACTTGGATCCGAGCTCTACTGCGACAACGTAGCCGCGCCCTCTCTTCTCCACTATCCTCCCTACCCTTCCTTGATATCTCCGGTGCGGCATACCCCCATGTGTTGATGGATCGATGTCGATGGCGACGGCCTGCCCCACCTGGTATTCTTGGAGATAAACCTCTGGTCTGGGGCCGCTTCTAGAGCCTGCGGGCTTGGTGAAGAGGCGTCTAGTCCTATGCCTATAGCCGGTGTGCCTGGTCAATCGTTCCCAGCCTCTATAAACGAGGCTCATGAAGCCATATATAAACAGTCATGGTTTTCATTCGGGCCGGTCATTAGCACTGGGTTTTCTGAGGGCTTTAGAGGGTGTTAGGACTCGCCCTTTTTTAGTGGAAGGGTCTTGAGGACTCCGAGAAATCTCAGTGTAATTCTGCCCGGCGCGTTATCGATGATCTCCGCTATGCTAGGCCTTGTCCTACCTGAGTCACCGTGTATCAACTCCTTCACGTATAACCCTCCTTCGGCCTCTATCTCGAACTGGGCTGTATGTGTATCGACTATCTTGGCGGAGATGTTGTGTATTCTTTTTCTCCTCATCCTCTCACCCCGCCTCCTCAAAACACGCACGGGCGTCAATTGCTCTATCAATGTGCCTCTGAGCATTGACTCAACTTTCTTCATGTCTTCGGGGCTTATGGGCTTCTCGAACTCGACTGTGGCAATATACCTCTTGACGGCTCCCTCCATCACCTCCTTCAAAAGGTCTATGTCCTTGCGGGAGGCCAGCGCCAGATTCTCCACGTCAACTCTTCCACCAGAGTATTCTCTGATAAGATGGCGCAGGGTGTCCAGCGGAATCACGCGCCTCCTAGGCATTATCAGCTCAACAATGAACGGCCTCCCAGCACCTTCCACAATCACATCAACATCCTCTCTCCCAGCTGCATGAAACCTGTACCAGATCGCGCCCGAGAGCTTCATCGAGGGCTCGCAAATATATTCTGCTACAGAGTCAGGGTATATTCTGCCAGTGTCTCCACACCTCTCACACCCTGCACCCCAGCACGACGAGCAGTACCACGGGGTCTGGGGGATGTCTGGCTTGAGTTTGAGATAATGGCCAAAAATATATAATGGGGCTGCTTTAGCCTCGGCGGTCGCGGTGAAGATATCCACTAAAACGAGCATCTCGGGTGTTGAGAAGTTAACTGGCTTCTTCAGAATAGACTCAAGCCTTTTTCCAACATCCCTCGTTATCTCTTTTCTCAGTGTCTCTGGCTCGACTAGGTTGAACTCGGAGAATATTCTCTCCTCTATCGACGCTATGTGCTTAGGAATGTAGGCGCCCACTAAAAAGTCCTCAAACTCGTAGAGTGAGATTTTTCTGAGAGCCTCTGAGGCCAGCGTCTCGATAACCTCATCCTTGAGTTTCCCTAGACATATGGGGCATGTCTTCTCCTCAAATGGGAGACCCAGCCTCGTGGCTGCTTCCTGTGCTGGCACGAACCCGGTCTCAGCAAGAGACTTTATCAGAAGCGCCGAAGACTCTCTTGAATCATCTGTGGCATCCTCAGCCTCCTGGAGCAGCTTAGTCTTCAATTCTTCTCCAAGACGCTTGTATCCTTGCTCAGGCTTTTCAGCGGCCAACAGCCTGCCTAGACATCTGTCGCAGAGCGGATATTTTCCGAGTATCTCTTTAGTCTTCGAGAGCTTCTCTGCCAACTCCACGCCGCATCAGCCCAGACAAGATGAGATCTTTCGGAACCCTTCCCATGCTTCTCTTCAATGCTCTCATCATCTTTTTTGTCTCGTTATAGCGCTTGATCAGCTGCTTCACATCTCTTTCCATCACGCCGGCCCCTCTCGCTATTCTCTTAGCCCGTGAAGAGTCTATTATAGACGGGTCGCGTCTCTCCTCATGAGTCATGGAGTTTACAATTGCTTCCCACCTCTTGACTTGACCCTGAACCTCTTCTATGTCTATTGGCTTAGCCTTAGAGAGTGGAAGCATGGAGAGTAACTTGTCCAAGGGGCCCATCTTAGAGACTTCCTTCAGCTGGTTTATCATGTCAACTAAAGTGAATCGGCCGCTTATCATTTTCTCCGCCTCTTCCTCCGAGATCTTCATCTCTGCGAGTCTTACTCTCTCGACAAGCCCTGCTAGGTCAGGCATGCCTAGGAGTCGGGCCAGATACCTGTCAGCGGAGAAGGTCTCGATATCCTCAAGATGCTCTCCCGTGCCGATAAACCTGATGGGTGCTCCTGTCACGGCTACAGCGGAGAGCGCGCCTCCGGCTCTAGCCGATGTGTCAGTCTTCGTGAGCAGGACCCATCCTATCTTTGCCACACGGTTGAAGGCCTCAGCCTGGCTCTTGGCTCGTTGCCCAATTGTCGCATCTAGGACGAGGGCTACTTCGTCAGGCTTTACAGCCGCCTGAATCTCATCCATCTCTTTCATTAGCGAGTCTTGGTCTTTATGCCTCCCCGCAGTGTCAATTATTACGATGTCTAAGGCCTGTGCCTTTAATTTCTCGAGTCCTCGCCTAACAATCTCTATTGGGTCTCGCGTATTTTCCTCGCCGTAGACTGTTATGCCTTTATCTGACAGGAGTTGCTGGAGCTGGGTTAGAGCGGCGGGCCTATATGTGTCGGCGCAGATTACACCTACTCTGTATCCATCCTTAGCCAGATAGTTGGAGAGCTTCGCCACGCTAGTTGTTTTGCCTGACCCCTGTATCCCGACGACCATTAGCACGTGCGGCTTGCCCCTAGGCTTATACGGTCTCTGAACTCCTCCAAGAAGTCTCACAAGCTCCTCGTAAAGTATCTTGAATACGTGGTCCCTTCTTGAGACGCCTGGAGGGGGTTTAGTCTCCGCAACCTTTCTGCGGATGTTATCTGAAAGCTGCATGACGAGCTCAACATTTACATCACCGGTAAGGAGTGCTCTCTGAACGTCTCTTATAAGCTCCTCAACCGCCTCCTTGTCGTGAGATGCCCTGCCCATGAAGCGCGAGATAGCGCCTCGAAGAGCCTCGCCTATATCCATCTGCCCCCGCCAATCCTTAATCACTACTCAATAATAAAGGCGGATTGTTTAAACACGCCAGTACCCCTCCGGAACACCCTCGTTTTTGAGCGGCATATTTATCTCGGCGCAGCATGTTGGATGATAGGCGATGATGTAGGACTCAACCAGGATTTTGATGAATGACTCTGGGGTATCTGAGCCTGTCTATTGCGCTTTGACTTGAAGCATACGCTCGGGAAGGGTGGGCTGTCTGAGGAGTGTGTTGGAGATGATTAAGCCGACGCCGTATAGAGTTGCGGTTGTCAGGAAGACTGGTATGTATTGGCCAAGGCTCTCCCAGAGAATTGAAGCGAGTGTCGGACCTATCAGCGCAGAGGCCCCGTATGCCGTGAACACTATGCCGTAGTTGACTGAGAGGTTTCTGACACCGAAGAAGACCGATGTGGCCCGGGGGGCCAGTGCGAGCCAGCCCCCGAAGACGAGCCAGAGAATTGAGTATGAAGCCATGTAAATTATGAACTCACTTGCTTGAATAGCGAGCAACGAGCCACAGATAGCCAAGACGAAGGAGAGGCTTGAAACAACACTTATTCGAAGCCTATCCGCTAGGTATCCGAAAATCGGCCTCCCTGAGCCATTGAATATGGAGAAGACGCTCGTAGCAGCCGCGGCCAGCTCAGGGCTCAGCCTGACCACCTCTTGGCCAAACTTCGCCGCCTGACTTATGGCGATGAATCCGCCCAGCGTCCCCAGCGCGTATGCGAGCCAGAGGCCAGCGAACTGCCTCGACCTCACCATCTCCCTCGGCGAATATTCTTTGGATAGGCTTAGCCCTCTTTGACCCGAGGCCTCCTGGCTTTTTACAATCTCAGCGCGGGGGAGGATCATGAACAATGACAATGCCGTGAGAGCCAATCCGTAGCCTGCCCCTAGAATCAGGAATGACGATTGCACACCATAACTAGTTATCAAGAGGTGTGCTGCTGGAGCAGTAACTATTGGCGAGATCCCGAATCCGAGAACCGTTAAGCCGACGGCCAGCCCCCTCCTCTCTGGAACCCAGTTACTCGAGACAGTGATAGCCGTGTTGTAAACCATTGCCACCCCCGAGCCCGCTATCACACCATAAAAGAGAGCAACAAACAATAGCGAGCCCTGAAGACCGAGAGAAAGCCCCGCAAGAACCCAGCCAACACCCACAAGCAAGCCACCCAAGAGAGCGACTCTCCTCGAACCATACATCTTCAACAGCTTCCCACTCAACGGCATACAGATCGCGAAGAAAAGCAGAAATATTGAAAACGGGACCCCAGACTCAAGTGAAGTCCAAGAAAGCTTCAACTCCAAAGGCTTCCTAAAAACACTCCAGCTATAGATAGTGCCTAGAATGATGTTCGCGACTAGTCCGGCAAATACGTAGAACCACTTACTTCTCAGTCATAATCACCTAACTCAATTCGCAGGCGAAGATATTTTAACTATGACCACGGAGTACATACTATATCATAATTGTAAATAATAAAATATTAACGTGAATATGGTGGGGGCTTAGAAGGATGAACTTGGGCCCGGTGGGATTCGAACCCACGACCTTCCGGTTATCAGCCGGACGCTCCAGCCAGGCTGAGCTACGGGCCCAACTAGGCGGTCTTTGCGGCATGTTTTTAATATTTCCTCGTGATATCCATGCCTTAAGGGTGGGACTGGGATAGACCATCCTGACACGTATTGAGATGTGATGTATGCTAGGTGGCGTGTTTTTGTGTATTGGTGTATCGATCTTCGTGATCATACGTATGAACGTTTATTAGGTGTCGATTTTTCCACCAACTCGGAGCCTATTATGGCGGCCGCTAAAATAGTCTCTCTACTTATGCCTATCAGCGCCCTTGGGATCTATCTACACGCCGTCTTCGTCAGCATTACTCTGGGGTTTCCGTTCGTAATAGGGGCCCTGATGTATATGTGGTGGAGGACTCGCGACGAGGACTACTATGTTGCTGCGAGGACCGCTACGGGCGTACTAGCGGTTAACTTTGCCCTAGGAGCTATAACCGGGACTCTAGTCGAGTTCGGCCTCGTTCAGGCCTGGCCGGGCTCAATCTACGCAATAGCTACGGTGGCATTTGTACCCCTCGCGGCGGAGCTCACAGCTTTCGTCGGCGAGATAGTCTTTCTCATCGCTTTTATAGTGACTCTCCGGCGAGTGAGTCCGCTTACCAGTATCGGCCTGCTAGGCGGTTACTTTGTCTTCGCCGCGCTCTCCGGGGCACTAATCACGATGTTTAACAGCTGGATAAATGTTCCTTGGGGGACAGGCGCTCTTGCCTCGGTCCTATATCCGTATCTACCTGAGTATGGGCCTGCGGCCTTTGAAACATCGGTCCTTGTACAGGTAAAGTTAGCCTTGGTTAACAGTCTACTGACAAGTGAGACATCATCCCAGATTCTCCAAGACCCGCAGGTGGCACAATCCATCGGAATAAGTCTGAGAGACCCATTCGTCGCCCTCTCCTCCCCATACGCCCAAGTGAGCGTCCTTCACAACGTCACAGCCGCAGTAATTGTAGGTGTCTCCATAGCGGTTGCGGCTCTTGCCTACCGGCATCTTCGCACAGGCGAGGCGAGATATGTCAAGCTTCTCAGACCCATCCTGCCTATCATCCTCGTGCTCCTTATCGTCCAGCCCACAGTCTTCGGCGATAGCATGGGTAAAGCTGTGGCGGCGTACATGCCGACTAAATTCGCGATGATGGAGGGGGCCTTGCAGACGTTGCAGAATCCACTGCTCGCGTTCCTCGCATATGGTGACGCCACAAAGCCAATACCCGGCTTCGACTCCTTCCGACAAGCATGTGAAGCCCACGGCGAAACAACAGTCAGAAGCCTAGCCTCCGCGGTGGTCACTGGATATACTCCAGGCCCCTCGGGCGACATCAAGCTCAGAGACCTTTGCCTCAGGGACGTATCGGCCGCCCAGAGCCGTGTTGCGCTGGTTAACTCGCTATACTACACCAAGATCGCTTGGGGTGTTGTGGCTCTTGTGTCGGCGTTGGCTCTCGTCTCCTCGGTCTTTAACCTTGGCCCCATCTCTAGAATAGTTAACGCTCTTACAGGCCGTTTAAGCAGAAGGAGGCTTCTCTTCCTGCTCACCCTACTAATACTCCTGGGCTCGATACTCCCTGCCTCGCTCGGGTGGTACGTGAGGGAGGTCGGAAGGAAGCCTTGGACTGTCTACGGCCTTCTCTATCCCGAGGAGCTTGTGACTCCCACACCGGTCCCAGCCACGACCATGGCTCTATTTACGGCAGTATTCGTAGCTATGGCTGCTGGAGGGCTCTACGGGATGTACCTCGTGGCCACGAGGCCGCTTGAATTCGTCAGGCTGTTGAGAAGGGGGGCGGGTCTTGAGGAATGAACGCGACGGAGCTCTTCAGCTTTAATCTACTTGGCATCGCGGTCCTCGTTCACGTCGTCTTTGTCAACATAACTATGGGGGCGGGCTGGATATCAGCGATGGCCAGGTTCTTGGCATGGCGTCGAAACGACCCCTCGCTGGAGATAATGTCGCGGCGGGTCTTCAAGATACTCGTAGTTCACGAGCTATTCAGCGGGGTCTGGGGGACAATAAT
The DNA here is from genome assembly GCA_030550155.1 of Thermoproteota archaeon. GTDB lineage: Archaea > Thermoproteota > Nitrososphaeria_A > Caldarchaeales > Calditenuaceae > HRBIN02. The sequence continues at coordinate 7,928 of JAUQPZ010000011.1, read as the reverse complement.
AACTGTGATACTCGCGGGGCTCTTCCCAACGCTCTTGGCAATCGCTACAGACCTGATGTTTTTCCCTATACTCGTGGCCTTGTCCGCAATAATTGTGAGGATACCAAGTATAGCCCTCTTCTGGTATACTTGGGGGAAGATTCGGCCTTCCTCTCACTCAGCCCTGGGGTTCGTCATGGCTCTCTCAGGCTTCGCTGTCCCCATGGGCTTCAGATACATCTTCTCCGAGATAACATATCCTCACGGTCTAGCAATCTCGCTCCAAGGCTTAACCGACGTAGCTAGACTCGAGGTCTTCTACAACCCACTCTACCCGCCCCTGATACTTCACACCTGGATGGGCGCGTTATCTGTGGGGGGCTTCATCACAGCGTCGTTCTTCACCATCAAAGAGAATACATCACCCAAATTCCTTTGGATCGGCCTCTGGCACGGGGTGGTCTTCTTAGCTGCCCAGATTCTCATAGGTCCCTGGTATCTGATAACACTGGGAGATAAGGCTCCAATACTTTACAGCAACCTACTGGGAGCAGCTCAATCGACGATAAATCTTCTGCCGATGTTTACTCTCAAGATTCTTGCGCTGGCTGCGCTGACGGTAATCTCCTATATGGTCTGGCGGAGGATTAAGCGGGGGGTCGGTGAGGCTCCACGCTACGCCCTGGCCTTAGGTCCGCTGGCCATCCTCATTGTACTCTTGGGCGAATACCTCAACGACGGCGGAAGAGCGCCCTACCTCGTCCTCCTCGGCGACAAGGGGCTACCTCCCTCACCCTTCTCGAACGTCTACATCCAGATCCCCTACCCACTGGTCTTCACGATACTAGCCACCCTGGTGATCTTCCTCCTCGGCTTCATAGTTACGGTCTACTACGCGCTGAATAAGAGGTTCCTGACAGATCTCCCAGAGGCCTGAGGCAACGCTCAACCCGGCGCCCTCCTCGATATGCTGCTCAACGTGCAGCCAGTTGTGTCGTCGGAGACTCAGACTTACTAGCTACATGTGGTCAAGAATGTCTGCGGAGTTTTGCTACCGCTAAATATATTGGCTGTTTGGGGTATCAGATATTAGATTGATTGAGGGAGACTACGTCTACACCAGCGAGTTGGGATTTCTGGCGGTTAAGGGTGTCTCGCACCCTCCCGGGAAGGTTGTAGCTTTCCCGCGCATAGGACGGGCAGCGGCGCTAGAAGAAGTATATGCCTTCATCGAGGAGAGGATGCGCGGCTGCCTCGTCTTCGACGACCACTCGGGCCAGGTCCTGCCTCAAATTCCCGTTGAGAGAGTTGAAAGGCATCTATCGTCGAGAGCGGGATTCAGGAGCCTAAGGCCGGTTGACGTGCTCTCAAAGCTGGCTCTAGAGCTCGGCGCTATTGTTTCAGAGGTGGGAGGTTTACCATTAGAGTCAATCGGAATCTCGGGCTCGATACTTCTCGGCGCCCATAGAAGAGACTCAGACATAGACTTGGTCATCGTAGAGCCCCATGGCTACAGAGCGGTAGAGGCCTTAATGGAACTGAGGAGAACGGGCATCACACAGCCTGTCTCGTCGGAACATGCCCACGACCTCGCCGCAAAGAGGAAGGACAGCACACTGCCCCTCGAGACCTGGATTAGGCATGAGGCGCGAAAAGCCCTGTACGGATTATTCAAGGGCGTGGTATACTCTGCCAAGGTTGTTCCAAGTCCTGAGAATTACTGGGAGCCCTGGGGCTCAGCTAGGTGGAGGGAGCTGGAAGACATAGAGGTTAGGGGCAGGCTGTTAGATGACTCTCGGGGAGCCTATACACCCATGAGGCTCGAGGTCTCCGTTGAGAAGGTGCTGGCGGGGTCTTGCGAGGCTCTTAAAGCCTCCGAGATAGCCTCCTTCAGGTCGAGATTCGCCGAGCAAGTGTTTGCCGGCGAGGAGTTCCAAGCCCGTGGAAGACTCGAAGTCGACCTCGTCTCGGGCAAGCACAGAATATTCATCGGCAACAAGCCGGAAGACTATATTATATCGTCTAGTATCATGGGTTAGGAGAGATAATTTCTAATTCCGCCTATACGTGTGGTATGGGAGATGCAGGAGTCACAGAGCGGCAGAGCCCTCCAGCTCAGGGACCATGACTACTTTGAGACTTTGGAGGGCTGGATTTTCTTCGTCCTTGGGGATATACATCCTGACGGCAGGGTTTGGAGCTGTCTCAAATATGTGCCGGGAGATGGCGTCTGGGGGAGCTATGATAGGAGGCTGGTCCGAGTAATTCAGCAATACACGGTCTCAGAGCTTTTACGCATCATCAGATTTCTAGAGGAGAATCAGCCTGGTTACGTCTTTCATGACCCCACGGTGGACGCTAAAGTAATTGCACCCCCCATCAACCGTATAGCAAGGACTTACAGCGCAAAGCAAAGACTCAGCGAACTGCTCCAATCCCACCCAAGCAATCGGCTCGAAAGGCAGCTTGTCTCCCTCGTAAAACTTCTCTCCGAGTCCTCCGGAGTCCCACTCAGTTACTTCGGAGTTACCGGCTCAATACTGCCGGGCATACATCATCAAAACTCAGATATAGACTTGGTGGTATATGGGCTGGAAAACACTTGGAGAGTTGTGGATACGTTATTGGAACTGGAGCGCGAGGGAAAAATCACCTTGATGAGAAAATTGGACCCGTATGGATGGGCCCGTAGGGCTGCTACGCGGTACTCGGTTCCCCATGAGTCGCTCCTTAATCTGGCCTCAAAAGTGGTGAACAAAGGGAGTTTTGACGGGGTCGCATTCTCGATTCACTCGGTTCGCGAGAGGCCCATGCACAGGTATGGCGAGATACGCTACGTCTCTCTCGGCATGGCAACTGCTAGGCTAAGGGTGGTTGATGTAAAAGAGTCGCTAGCCACTCCAGCGGTATACTATGTGGAGGATGTGAATAGTGATGTTGAAAGAGTTGTCTGCTATGACATGATGTTGGCGGGTGTCTTGAGGGAGGGGGACCTCGTGGAGGTTCACGGCAAACTGGAATCTGCGATGCATGATAGCCGCGAGTCGTGGAGGCAGATCTTAATAGGCTCCTACGAGGGCGTCGGTAAAGAATACATAAAGGTGGTCGGGTAACCTTACCTTCTTAGCTCCCTCTCAACAGCTCTGATCATCCATGCCTGTGTCCAGATAGGTGTCCAGGGCAGCATTGTGAGCTGGAACCTCCCATCCAGAATCCCCTCTACAACTTCAATACTCCCCTCCGACAGGTAGCCAATGGTCACCAGGGACGCGTATCTCTCAGCCTTATCAGGCTCAAGATAATGTCCCATGTAGAGTATCAGCTCGGCAAGGTCCCAGGACTGGCTCCCCTTTAAGGCCGCCTGCTCCAGGTCAACCAGCCAGATGCTCGGCGGCGAGACTATGAAGTTATCAGACTTGCAGTCCCCCACCACGACACCTGCTCTATGCACTTTAGCAAGAGTCCTGCCAACGTCTATGGTGTATTTTTCAAGATCGACATTCCCCAGTCTCTCCCTATTCTTGGTCCAAGCCTCTGTCAAGTTGAACCCGTCTAAGGCGTTCTCAACAAGCGCCCTCGCAGCCCAAGAAACATAGACTATGTGTGGGACTTTGAACCCCCTCTCTCCAAGATAGTTCAGGAAGTAGATTTCGTTGCTCATTCTGGTGGCTGGTGATAGGTAGAAGTTTCGCATGGGCATGACCCAGAGCTTTGTGGCTAGCCACTTGATATCCGTCCAGGAGAAGTATTTCTTCACGAAGAGCGAGTCTTTCAGACCACTGTCATCGTAGACCCTGATGATATATGTGGAGTTGAGAATCGACCCCCTCTTATCTATCCTGAACTCAACCCCAGTCAATGAGAGATGCTCCTTTAAAGCCTCTATCAGCGGCGCATCGCTTGAGAGAGGCTGTAAACCTCGGGCCGTCTGGATAAATGCCCAGGCCTCCGGGTTCAAGTCAATCTGCCACGCCGTCTCATCTATCTGAACCTCCGAGAGTATCAGACGCAAGGCCCCGAGGGCCGCCCTCGGCTCCCTAATCACCCTAACGACCTGTGAATTGAACGGGAGCTTGACCCTGAGATTAGTCCTCGCTAACCGCCTCTGCAACACCTTGGAAGGATTGACCGAGTAAAGCCCTTCTATCTCCACTAAAAGATCTCCTCGAGCAGCTTCCCTCAGCGCCTCTTGCATCACAGACACAACCTGTACCAAGTATTTCTCGTATTCCTTGGCTGTGGGGTCTAACCACCAGAATAGTCTGGCTAGGCTGGGCATCAGTGCCAGTTTCGGCTTGAGCCATTGTAGGAGGAAGAAGAGGGGGTGTAGCCTGATGTTGGTCGCTGCTAGCTCATAGTCATTTATGACCTGATCTGAGACCGCTCGCGTGATTCTCCTCAGATAGAGTGATTGTAGGTGTTTGACCTTGTCTTCTCCATGATGGATGTTGAGTGGCGTCAGCAGCCTCAGGGCTAAGTTGTCGCCAAGCATCGATGAGGATGCGTCGCGATGCATCAAGGTGTAGGAAGCAGTTATCTCCTTGCATCTATCGCTGTATGAGGTTTCTAGTTCTGCATAAGGTGAGTCACGTAGTGTAATCCGTTCGCGGAGTTCCTCTCCACCTTTCTTTACAGGGTAATCGAGAACTGCCACTATCTTGTAGCTACCGAGGCCCTCAGCGCCCAACGCCCTCCACCCCGCCCTAGACATCGGACGGTATCCACCGTTAGAGTATGTAGCCTCCATAAATAAGAGTGGTGCCGCTGGGCAAGGAATTAATCCAAGCCCCTAGATCTCCTAGCTGTATGGTTGGGGTCAAGAGAGTTGCTGCTGAGGTCTTGAGGAGCGCGAAGAGGCACGGAGCCACGGACGCGGCCGTAAACATAGAGGCGTCAACAACGTATATGATCCGCTTCTCGAACAACGAGATAACAGTCTCGAAAGTCTTCCATGAGCATAGCGTCTCAGCATACTTAGCCATAGGGGAAAAAAGAGGCGTGGCCTCGACGACGGTCCTCAGCCTCTCGGAGGCCAAGAAACTGGTCGAGAACCTCGCAGAGACAACCAAACTGGCCGGGTCAACAGACATCTATGCCCCGCTCCCTAAAGGGCCGTTCAAGTACGATAAGGCGCTTCTCAAGAGGGGTAGGAGGGCTCCGCCTCCGGAGCAGCTCGTGGAGTGGGTGGTCGAGGCTGTGTCTGGCGCGAGAAATCAGGGGGCGGCCCGGGTGGCTGGCTCCCTCATAGCCACGGAGAGGCGGAGGATGTTGTATACGTCGGCCGGCGTCAGGGCTGAATCTAGCTCTGAGAGGGTTGAGCTCTCGGTGCGAGCCTTTTTAAATGGAGCCTCGAGTGGGCAGTTCTCAACGGCTACTTCGAGCCGGGAAGAATTCAATCCGTATAGAGTAGGTGAGATAGCGGGCGAGATAGCCAAGATGGCCAAGAACCCTGTGAGCGGCGAGCCGGGCACCTATGACGCTATACTTGGACCCATGACCTTCGCCAACATCATCGAGGAGGTTGCGAGCGCGGCCTCGGCCTACAGCGTCCTGACGGGCCTCTCATTCTTGGAGGAGAGGCTGGGCCAAGAGGTTTCATCCAAAGTCCTAACACTTATCGACGACCCGACGCTGCCGGGCGCCTATGGCTCAGAACCCTTTGACGATGAAGGCCTCCCGACGAGGCGAAAAGCGATAATAGAGTCAGGAGTACTGAAGAACTACCTCCACAACAGCGCGACTGCGAAGAAGTTCAACGTGGAGAGCACCGCCAACGCTGGATGGATAGCTCCCGAGCCCTTCAACTTGGTAGTCGAGGGTGGCGGCGCTACACTCAACCAGCTCCTCTCAAAAGTCGATAGGGGCATATTAGTAACAAACGACTGGTATCTGAGGTATAGAAACTTCAGGACAGGCGACTTCTCAACGATCCCTCGGGATGGTTTGTTCCTTGTGAAGAATGGAAGCATCGAGGCCGCCTTGAAAGACTTGAGGCTGAGCGACAATATCTTGAAGCTGTTGAGGAGCCTTGAGGAGATGACTGCTGATAAGTATTGGATAAAGTGGTGGGAGGTCGAGGTCCCGGTGAAGGCACCCTACGCCCTTATCAGAGATGTAAACTTCACAAAATCCACGATCTAGTTAGAACTTGTAGCCTATTCTTCTAAGGAACTCCCTCCTCTCACGTATGTGTTGCTCGCTCTCTATACCCTTAGGCTTGTAACCATCAACCACCCCGATGATTCCGCGCCCCTGATCCGTCTCTGCGACTATTACTTGTAGTGGGTTGGCAGTGGCGCACAGTATCGTGCAAACTTCAGGGACCTCTTTCAACCTCCCTAAGATGTTGATGGGGTATATGTTTCGGAGAAGAATGAGAAACGCGTGTCCGCAGCTTATTCGTAACAGGTTCTCCGCCGCGAGCCTTCGCAGCTCCTCGTCAGTCCCCTCGTGGCGTATGAGGCAGGGGCCGCTCGCCTCACTAAAGGCCACGCCAAACTTCGCCCCCGGCACAGTGTTGACTATTGCCTCATAGATGTCCTCTATGCTCTTGATGAAGTGTGTTATCCCAAGAACAGCATTGCAGCCCTCAGGGACCTCAACCCTCACAACCTCCAACTTTACGCTGCTCACAGAGCTAGTAGTGATGGCGACTCTAAATAATCGTTACTCAGCAAGGACTAACCCTCGGCAGTCGGATTACCAGACGGGGTTAGCGGGATAGGAGAATCACCGCGCCTATAGCCATCGCTATTCCGAGAGCCTTCGTCCAAGTAACCGACTCTCCCAGTAAGAGTATGCTGAGGAATGCGGCCAGGGCTAGGCCCAGCCTAGAGATGGGTATGACCACGCTTCCCTCGCCTATCCGTAGTCCCGTCATGAGCGCCAACAGGGCTATCGAGATCGTCACTCCAGAGATTAATGCATACGGAAGAAATCCGGCGCTTATCTCTGGTGCACGGCCTTCAAGAGACAAGGCCGCTACAGGCAATATGGCAAGTAGGACCAGAGTCTCGACGAGAAGATAACCAGTAGGAGACCCACCCTCAATCATCCCTTTCCGTCTGACAAAGTCTGTCAGTCCGAGGCATAGAAAAGCGATCAGCGCGAGTGTTAAATCGAGCCGCGCAAAGTCCGCCGCCATAGAAAATAATGGGCCTGCTCGAGTGCTTAAGCCTTACCTTCCCCTATGATACTTCGTGGAGGGTCCTTAGACGGACGGGGGTGGCTCGTGTTGATGACTTACCTGGCTGTTTATAGGGCTTTAACACCATTGCGCGGGTCATACTTGGCCTCGTCGAATAGCTGGATAATCTTGGTAGTTATCGGGCCCGGAGTCTCTACACCAATCTTCACCCCACTTATCATAGCCACTGGGACGATCTCGGCGCCTGTTCCCGTGAGGAAAACCTCATCGCTCGTCAGCAACTCTGTAGGTGTTATGTCGCGCTCCTCGACCGTGATGCCTAGCTTTCGAGCCAGCTCAATCACCACCGCTCGAGTGATTCCCGGCAGTATTCCAGCGGTAGGTGGAGGGGTGAGCAGAACACCGCTCCTAACAGTGAAAATATTGGCCCCAGTCGCCTCCGAGACGAATCCTCGAGAATCGAGCATCACCGCGTCGTCGGCTCCCGCTGCTATTGCTTCGAGTTTCGCGAGGATGCTGTTTAGATAGTTAAGGCTCTTAACCTCGTGAGAAGTGGCGTAGACGGGGTCTCTGCGCGTAGAGCTGATTATGAGGTTGACGCCTGTCTCACGTGCTTTAGACCCAAGTAATGGATCCAACTTATCGACAATAATTATGGTCGAGGGCTTGCCACACTTTCGCGGGTCAAGTCCCAGGTCTCCAATCCCTCGAGTGACGATTAGGCGAATATAGGCGTCTTTGAAGCCATTCACCCTAACGGTCCTAACCACGGCTTCTATCATCTCTTCAAACTTGATCGGAA